>JAIPGP010000023.1 GCA_021735645.1 Candidatus Cloacimonadota bacterium | reverse complement strand
CATATTCCACTCCTTTAAACATCGTTACTAATAATATAATAGTAACGAGAAGAAAAGCAAAAAAAATATGCATTTTGTCATATTTTTATTGTAGTTATAAATTTTTCCTCGTTATTATTAGCGGGAATGCAGGATTAATGGTTCTTAGACCATATCAGTATTATGCAGTTGAGAAGATAGTAAACAGAGTTGAAAATAAAGTTCAAAAAAACGGATATATATGGCATACAACAGGAAGTGGAAAAACACTTACCTCATTTAAAGCAAGTCAAATTCTTACAATGGATAATGATGTTGATAAAGTAATTTTTGTTGTTGATAGAAAAGACCTTGATTATCATACAATGACAGAATTTAATTCTTATTCTAAAGGTTCAGTAGATGGCACAGAGAACACAAAGGTTTTAATAAAACAGGTAACCGATAACAAAACTAAGTTAATAATCACAACAATTCAGAAATTGAACAGTGCTATTAGCAAGAGATATTACCAGACAAAAATGGAAGTATCCAGAGACAAAAGAATTATATTTATTTTTGATGAATGCCATCGCAGTCAATTTGGGGATACACACAAAAGAATAAGTAAATTTTTTACTAACAAGACTTTTTTTGGTTTTACAGGAACTCCAATATTCAATGACAATAAGATCAATTTCTCTACAACTAAAGACTTGTTTGATGAGTGTTTACATAGATATGTAATTAAAGATGCGATAGATGATGATAATGTTTTAGGTTTTTCAGTGGAATATTACTCAACGTTTAGTTCGAGAAAACTATTGAACCAAGATGGAAGTGATCTAGATGTGGATGATATAAAAGTTAAGGATATAAATACAAAGGAAGTTTTTGATTCAGACAAAAGACTAAAGAAAATAGTCAACTTCATAGTTAAGAATCATAATACAAAAACCTATAGTAAAGACTTCAATGCGATTTTTGCTATAAGTTCAATACCTAATCTTTTGAAATACTACGAAATTTTCAAGAGCATAGATCATGATTTAAAAATAGCAGCTATATTTTCATATCAAGAAAATCAGAGTATGACTGATATTGATGGAAATTATGAATATGAGGAATTAGATCAAGTTGCAGAACCTGTGATTGAATATAAGCCAGATTATTCAAAGCAATATACTCATTCAAGGGAGAATCTCGATGTTATTGTAGGTGACTATAATAAGATGTACAACACTAACTTTGATTTGAATAACGCAAATGGGTTCAATGCATATAATGTTGATATTTCTAAAAAAGTGAAAGAAAGAAAAATAGATATTTTACTTGTTGTAGATATGTTCCTGACAGGCTTTGACAGTAAATATCTGAATACTTTATATATAGATAAGAATTTAAGATATCACGGTTTGATTCAGGCATATTCGAGAACAAACAGAATATTTGGGGAAAGAAAGCGGTACGGTAATATTGTAGCATTTCGAAATCTTAAAAGAAGAACTGATGAAGCAATAAAACTATTTTCCAATGTAGAAGCACTTGAGACAGTTTTAATGAAGCCCTATCAGGAATACGTTAATGAATTTAATAAAAATGTTATCGAGTTATTAATTATTACTCCAAGCATTAAACCAGTAGATGAATTGGAAGGCGAAGAACAGAAAGCAGCTTTTATTAAAGCCTTCAGAATCCTTCTGCGAATCATGAATATTTTAACAACATTTACTGAATTTACTTTTGCTGATTTATCGATGACCAAGCAGCAGTTTGAAGATTATCGTAGTAAGTACCTGGATCTATTTGATTTAATCCGGAACGCAAGAGTAGAAAAAGAATCTATTATGGATGATCTTGATTTTGAAGTAGAATTGATCTGGCGAGATAATATTAATGTCGCTTATATTATGAAGCTGTTAAAAGACCTTGATACAGAATCTCCAGGTTATCCTGCAGATGTAGAATTCATTCTTAAAACAATGGCAGGTTCTGAGCAATTAAGAGATAAACGAGAATTAGTTGAAAACTTTATTAACAAAAATCTTCCGGAATTACCAAAAGATGCTGATTTTGAAGAAAGTTTTGATGAATATTTAGATAGAGAAAGATCAAAAGAGATAGACTATTTGGCAGAAACTGAAAATCTTGATAAGGAAAGACTTTATAATTTAATTGAAGATTATGAATTTTCCAATAAGATATTCGGAGATAGAATAACAGAAACTTTCATATCAATTTATAGATTTATTGACAGAAGGAAGAAGATGAAAAATATCAAACAAAAAATAATAGAGATTGTAAACAAATATAGATGGTAGAGGATAAAAAAAAGATGAGTGATAATAAGAGGAAATTAGAACAGAAATTATGGGATATAGCAAATACCTTGCGCGGAAACATGGGAGCAGATGAATTCAGGGATTATATTCTGGGATTTATATTTTATAAATTTCTTTCGGAAAACATTGAGGCACACGTAACTTCAGAATTGAAAGTAGATAATAAAACTTTTTCAGAAGCCATGAATGATAAAGACTTAGCTGAAAGCTTGAAAGAAGAGTGCATTGAAACTTTAGGTTATTTCATTGAGCCAAAGGATTTATTTCATAACATTGCATCTAGAGCGAAGAATGGAGAATTCATAATAGAAGACCTGGCAAAAGCGCTAAAATCAATTGAAGAAGCAACTCTTGGGCATGAAAGTGAAGAAGAATTTTCCGGTCTATTTGAAGATGTTGACCTTTCTTCATCTAAACTAGGCAGGACTGTGGAACAAAAAAATAAGCTTATCTCTGCTGTCATAAAGCATCTATATGATGATATTAATTTCAAATTTGCAGACACGGATTCCGATATTCTGGGTGATGCATATGAATATCTTATTGGAAAATTTGCCAGCGGAGCAGGAAAAAAAGCAGGAGAATTCTATACACCGCAACAGGTATCAAAATTGATGGCAAAAATTGTAACATTAGGTAAAGATAGAATTAGCTCTGTTTATGATCCGACCTGCGGTTCGGGTTCCTTACTTTTAAGAGTTGGTAAAGAATGCAAAGTAGCAGATTATTACGGTCAGGAATTGAATACAACAACATATAACCTGGCGAGAATGAATATGATCCTGCATGGAGTAAAATACAATTCTTTTGATATACAACAGGGAGATACACTAGAAGAACCACGCCATAAAGAGGATATTAAGTTTGAAGCTGTAGTTGCTAATCCACCTTTCTCAGCGCATTGGTTGGCAAGGCAGACTTTTCTAAGTGATAGCAGATTTAGTGCTGCAGGAAAACTTGCTCCTAAATCTAAGGCAGATTATGCTTTTGTTTTACACATGCTATCCCGTTTATCAGAAGATGGAACGATGACAATTGTATTGCCTCATGGCGTTTTGTTTAGAGGGGCTGCAGAAGGTGTGATAAGGAAGTATTTGATCAAGGATAAGAACTGGCTTGATGCAGTGATAGGTTTACCGGCAAATATTTTTTATGGGACTTCAATACCTGCTGTAGTTCTCGTCTTTAAGAAATGTCGGGAGATCACAGATATACTATTTATTGATGCAAGTAGTGATTTTGAAAAAGAAACTAATCAAAATATACTACGCCAAGAAGATATTGAAAGAATTTTTTCAACTTATAAAAATAGAGTTGTGATTGATAAATACTCATACAAAGCTTCATTGAAAGATATAAAAGAAAATGATTATAATTTGAATATCCCAAGATACGTAGATACATTTGAAGAAGAAGAACCTGTTGATCTTGATGAAATTATCTCACAACTGTCAGATATTGAAACAGAAATGAAAGATACTGATCAAAAGTTAAAGCTCTATTGTGAAGAACTTGGAATTGAAGCTCCGGTATTTGAGGAAGATAGATGAATGTAATAAGAATATCACCTGAATTGAGATTTCCTGAGTTTAATGAAATGTGGGAATTATCTATTTTAGGAGAAAAAGCATCATTCTACAAAGGTAAAGGAATTTCCAAAACCGATATTCATCCTGAAGGTGAAATTAATTGTATAAGATATGGAGAATTATATACAACTTATAATGAGATAATAAGTTCGGTTTATTCTAATACAAATTTGGATATTAGAGTGTTAGTATTGAGCGAGGAAAATGATGTAATTATACCTGCTTCTGGTGAAACCAATTTAGATATTGCAACGGCTTCATGTATAACAAAATCAGGAATTGCAATTGGAGGAGATATAAATATTATCAGATCATCAATTAATGGTGTTTTTTTATCATATTACTTAAATAATAAAATGAGATATAGTATTGCAAGACTAGCCCAAGGTAATTCTATTGTCCATTTGTATCCAAGTCATCTAAAAACTCTTAAATTAAGACTACCTAAAACAATTGAGCAAACTAAAATCTCAAATTTCATAACATCAGTAGATGAAAAGATAGAACAAATTTCCAGTGAAAAAGAACTATTGGAAGAATACAAGAAAGGAGTAATTCAAAAGATATTTTCACAAAAGATCAGATTTAAAAATGATAATGGGAATAATTTTCCTAACTGGGAAGAAAAGAAACTTGGGCAAATAATTAAGCCGATTATCAGGAGTGTGGATAAACCTAACAAGCCTTATGAGACTTTGGGGATACGTTCTCATGCAAAAGGGACTTTCCACAAATTTATAGATAACCCTGACAATATATCTATGACAAAATTATTTAAAGTTCGAGAAGGAGATCTAATTGTAAACATAACCTTTGCCTGGGAGCATGCAATAGCAGTATGTAAGAAACAAGATAACTGCAGACTTGTATCTCACAGATTTCCTACTTATTTGATAAAGGATAATAATGATATTAATTTTCTTGAGTATTTTGTAAAAAGGAAACGATTTAAATATCAGCTTGGAGTAATATCACCGGGAGGAGCAGGAAGGAATAGGGTAATGTGCAAAAAAGATTTCTTAAAATTGAAAGTCAGCATTCCTGTTTTAGAAGAGCAAATTAAAATTGCAGATTTCTTAATATCAATTGATGATAAGATAGATAAAATTAGTCAAAAATTAGAACTGATGAAGAAGTGGAAAAAGGGTCTTCTGCAGAAGATGTTTGTATAGGTGAGTATGGATTTACAGAAAATTGAAGAAAGAATTCAGGGATTATTGCTTGAATTCTTAATTGAGCAAATTTTAACAAAAAAGAAATATTATTATCTTAATCATGATTATTTTGAGAATTATCTGGGAGTTAAATTCAAGTACTGTGAATTAGGTGAAGAAGATGTATTAAAAATCAATAATGAAGCCTCAAGGTACTTCAATGATGACAGGATCAATTTTGAAATCAAGGGATCATCAAGAATTGAGATTATTACGACTAATTTAAATTTCTTGTTTGAGAAAGGAGAAAAGGGACAGCAGAGTAGATATGATTATTTAAAGGAGTTCATACTTTATGATTTGATCAAATCAATTTTTGATTATGATACTGATCTTATTGAAATTCAAAGAAACAATTTCTTATCTGAATACTTTAAATATTGCTTTAAAAAAAGTACTGATAATAAGAACTATGTAAATATGGATCACCTTAATAAATTGAAAGTAAAAGGATTCCATAAATTAGAAAAACAATATATTGGGAAACAAGATAAACTTAATGAAAATGAGAAGAGAAGGTGGTCTAATAAATCTGAGATTTATCAAGATGAGGATTTAAATATTACAGATAATGCAAAAAAGAAAAAAAGTGATCTATACATAAGAGATGATTTTGAGGGTAAATTAGAATTCATATATCCTACAAAAAATACGTCTAAAGAACCCTTAAAAAAGGTTTTAGAATTTGCAGCAGAGTCAGACTCAAAAAAAGATTCAGTTTTTTATAGAGGTCAATCAGATTCAGACTGGCCGATAAAAACAAGCATTTCCAGAAATCCAAATTTACTGCTTAATGAGCACAATCTTTTCTATGAGATACTTTCATTAAAGCCAAATGATTTTAACAAAGATGCGTCGGATTATGAAAAATTAATAACTATGCAGCATTTTGGACTTCCGACTCGACTACTTGACTTGACAAGAAATCCATTAATTTCTTTGTATTTCGCATGTAACTACCATTTTAATAAAGATGGTGCCCTATTTATAATAAAGGAAAATAAAGAAAAGATTGTTAATTTTGAAGATAAAAGGATTAAATGTCTCACTGAGATGGTAAAAAAACCACCTGATGAAATTTGTAATAATTGTAGTGAATATGATGAATGTTCAAAAACTGTTGAAGGGAATGTGTCGAAAAGGAGTGACATTTTGGAGAATTGCTATATTGTCAAAGGAGTAGCTCGAAATCCCAGGATAAATAACCAAAGCGGAGATTTCATTTTTGTAGGTATAAATATTGCTAATAAATCAAAAGACTTTGGAACTAAAAAAATTAAAATAGAAAAAATACTAATCATTGATAAAGAAGCCAAGAGAGACCTATTAGAAGATCTAAAGCTAATGAATATTCATGGAGGAGTTGTTTATCCCGATCTTACTAATATGACAAAATATCTCAAGATTGAATATTCTAGTGGTGATCTTATGGATTTATCAGAATATTTTCCAAGAATACCAACCCACTATGTAAATGAGAAAGAACCTGTTAGTAAAGTAGAATTAAGAATACCAACCCACTATGTAAATGAGAAAGAACCTGTTAGTACAGAAGAATTAAAGTTTTATAATCGTGCAGGAGGTGGTGTTGACGAAAACAAATCAGCTAATACTGAATTAAGTAATAATGGTCAAATAGTTAAGACTGATGATAAAGAACCTTTAAGAGAAGGCGATAGGGTTAATGAAGAAACATCAATTCTAAAAAGTAATGAGGATATTGAAAAACTCCTAAATAAAAATGGACTTTCACCAGTTGACATCGAAGAATTTTTAAAATTATATGCAGATGAATTTGAGATAAAAAATAGTCGAGTTTATTTGAATAGAATTTTAAAAAATAAATTAAGATTAACATTTAAGGAAAGAAAAAATATTTTAGATCAAATTGACTTTGATGGTGAACATGCAAAGAAATAGGATGAAATATTCAGACGGAAAAAAGTTACTGGAAAATTTCGAAAAAGGAAGAGTAATTTCTTGTTTTATTGCCAGCGTTGCTTTTTTTAGATTATTATACTATTTAACTCCTCGAAAGAAAATTATTAAATACAAAGACTCAATAATCAAGTTTGCAGAAAATGAAGATGTAAATGATTATATTGAACTCATATTAACAATGGAAGTAGTAATTAATCAACTACCAGATAAAGATAGGCTTGTTTTTAATAGTTTTAAAAATCGTCTTGTAATAACTGACTATGAAAAGGCAATAGAAGAATTGTGCAAACTTATAGAGCACTTATTAATCCTACATTTATGCATTGATAAAGGAAAAAAAAATTAGTTGACAATATAGATTTTGCTTTTAAAAAAAAGTTAATTACTAAAAAAGAGAAAAAACAACTACATAAATTTAGAATAAAACGTAATAAGATTACGCATGAATTCAATGTTTGTGTATCATTCAATGAATTCAAAGTAGAATTTTTCAATATATTTCCTATTATCATTAAGTTGATGACTAAGGATAAGTTTGAAAATGTTCTGGATAGGCAAGATACAATATTTAACGAGAGTAAAGATATAAAATCAAAAAGTATAATAGAAGATAATTTGATTGAATATAAAAAGGAGTAATAGTTTGACATCTTGTCTTATATGAGGTACTCCTTACTAAGATGATCAAATTATATATAAGGGTCTATAGGATATATCGATAGTAGTCAAGAAAAGAAGGAAGCATCTATGACGAAAATTAAGGATTTACCAGAAAATGAAAGACCTCGTGAAAAGCTTCTTGATAAAGGGTCAAAATTCTTAAGCGATGAAGAGCTTTTAGCGGTTATTCTCGGGAAAGGAACAAAGAAATGTGATGTTCTGGCATTAGCAAAGAAGATTGTTGCGATCATAGATGATAGAGGATTAGATTTAAAAATCGATGATCTTCTGGAAATAGAAGGGATCGGTAAAGCGAAAACAGCTTTGATTGCAGCGGCATTTGAATTTGTGCGCCGTAGGATCAAACCGGAAGGTTTGAAGATAGAGAAACCGGAAGATGTTTTGCCACTGGTACGGCACTATGCAGATAGAAGGCAGGAACATTTTATTGTGGTTTCTTTGAATGGGGCAAATGAAGTTATCAATGTGAGGGTTATTACAAAAGGTCTATTGAATAGAACCCAGGTGCATCCCCGGGAAGTTTTCGCAGAAGCGATTGCTGATCGGGCTGCAGCAGTGATACTGGCACATAACCATACAAGCACAAATTTAACACCTAGTGAAGATGATATTGAAGTGACGAGACGACTCATTGAAGCGGGAAAGATATTGGGCATCAAGGTGCTCGATCATCTTGTATTTAATGAGAAAGGATTTAAATCTATTGAAGTATAGGGGAAGATGTTTAATTAGAATGTAATGTAATCCAGAGCTGGAAGCTATGGGTACGCAAAGATCAAATCAGGGATGGGGATATACAAATTGAAAATTGAAAATTGAAAATTAAGAGATTGGGGGAAGGGGAATTACAAATTGAAAATTGAAAATTGAAAATTGAAAATTAAATATGAAATATGAAATATAATCTAAGACCAGGGATGGGGATATTCAAATTGAAAATGGAAAATTGAAAATTGAAAATTAAGAGATTGGGGGAAGGGTGATGAGTAAAGGGTGAAGGGGGAAACAGGAATTGAAGGTTAGAAAGTTTGAGGGTTTGAGGGTTTGATTTAATTTAATGTAATCCAGAGCTGGAAGCTATGGGTACGCAAAAATCAAATCAGGGATGATTTGACTACATAATAAAAAACTCGCCAGGTCAGTGAAATGATCTGGCGAGTTGTTTTTATATAATATCCCTTTTCATTTTTTAGGCGCGCAATTATTCAGTTTTTCCTCCCATGTTATAATGTTCAGGGATCAGATGAGTTTGGTCACCTTCACTTTGGGTTAAGTTTTGTCTGAGGTAAATTATTTGTTTTCCGAATTTCAGGAAGTCATTCAGACTTTGTACTGTAATGTACATTTTTCTTTTGGTTGGTTGTGTGTAGATCAGATAGCCTTTATGGCAATATCTGTAAACAGTTTTTGGATCAACTTTAAGAATTCTTGCGACTTCATCCACTGTCAGGTAGTTTGGGTATTCCATTTAATTTCCTCCTTTTTGAATTTTGCCTGTAAATAGTCATTAATATATCCAATATATATTGCCTTTTCACAAGCAATTGCTCATAATTATTTTAACGCTTGCCAACTAAATATATTTTGTTAGAATTCGTCAAGGTAAATAATGATATACCATTGTTATGCCTGAAATATTGAGTGATATTATCTATTAAGATATTGGTTATACACAAATGAAAATAAAAAAATATTATTAGGACATAAATGGACATAAGAACACATAAGAGGATATAAGATGACAATTATTACATGGTGTAAGTTACTGTTAAATATATATATTGACATAATATTGATGATGACTGTATGTTGTTCAGTGAGTTTTGGTAGTCTTGACGTCGGACTTTATAATGTGTAAAAAAAGTGATGTTTATGGGTAATACTCAGCGCTGATTCCCATTCATTACCTTAAACTAAGGAGAAACAATGAGAGTACGACCAAGTGTATTGTACCAGTACTTTTCCGGATATGTTGACGGAATGGTTTTTTCACCCTATAAAGACCGTTTTGGCATCAATTCTTTGAAAAAGTACAAGTATCCCGAAGAATTAACGGATCAGAATGCCATATTTGGAGCTCAGTGTAAGGCAGTAGCCGGCACGTGGACTGATGCCTCAGAAGGTTTTCAGCAAGATATGGCAACTTATGAAGTAGCCTGGAATAATACTCAGCATGTAGGTAAGCTTGAATCTCGTGATGTCTGTGATTACGCTCTATTTATGGCAGCATGCTTTGCAGTAGCAGATCTTACTGAATTTGATCTATCAACCTTAACTGTCGATAATTTTGGTGGAGAAGCAGGTGACCTTTTGGGCACTGCTGATCCTAATGTGGGAAATCTGATCATAGCCGCCGGCATGCCAGCCTGCGGTCTTGATCTTTCGACTTTGAACAACTCTATAGAGACTGTTTGATTTAAACCAGTAAACTGGATTTGCACCGCTGGTATATCCAGCGGTGCATATTTTTTCTGGCATTTTCTTCTCTTAACAACATTGTACTTTAGGCTGTGCGGAGAAATTTGAGAGCGAGGGGGCTAGCCACTAAAAACAGGAAGCTGGCATCCCCCTGTTATATTTCCTGAAACTTGACATAACTAATTGATATTATGTGAATTAAAAATGATATTGTTATCAAATTAAATTGAACCCCGAATGGGGTTGAACTACTGCGAAGCCTAATAGCCACGGGTTTAAACCCGTGGTAATGATCTCACCATAAAAACAACCCCGAATGGGGTTACACTTGCGTGGTGCAGCCCCTTCAGGGCTGAGTTTGGTTATAATATGAACCATGGGTTTCACCCATGGCTATTATGGTACTGCCCCTTCAGGGCAATTTGAAACCCGTTTTCCTTTTAATTTCAGGGGGCTAGCCACTAAAAACAGGAAGTATTTGACAGGGAGATGTATAATTAAATAAAGAAATCAGTATGAATAGAGAATAGAAGGAGTTATAATGCAGGGTATCAGAAGAATTGTATTGCTTTCAGTGATCGTGATATTGATCATTATGGGATGCGATATATCTAAAGGTAACGATATAAAAGGATTAATAGATAAAGGAGAATTTGCGAAAGCGCGGAAATTATTGAACGCTAAGCTGGCAGATAATGCCCAGGACAGTGAGAGCAATGTTCTTTTGGCATTGTCATTTAGAAAGGAGTATTATCCTACCTGGGATGTGAGAAAATATCGATCACCACTGGAAGCTGAATGGAATTTGTTTCCCGTTAACGCCATGACTGAATTCCGGCAATATCAGGAGATATTAGAGAAATTGGGGAAAAAAGGAGTCTGGAATGCGGATATAGAGAGAGAATATTACTTTCTTCTTACTTATGAATTTTATCGGATGAAATATCAGGATGATAGTGCCGCAGCAGCAGATCTGCCAAAAATAATTAACATAGTTCGTAATGGAGCAGGAGAATTGGCAGATAATGCCGAGTTCTGGAATATTTATGCTGAAAATAATTATTGTATTGATCTTGATTTAAACAAACTCAATTCACTGCTCTTGAAATATCCCGAAACAGAATTAGCCGGATTGAAAGTTCTGCAGCAGGTATTCACTGGGAAGGCAGGAGTTAGTGGGAATATCGAGTTGCAAATAGACCGTCTGGGTGAATTTAAGGCAAAGTACCCGGAGTTTAGTCTTTATGCGGATAGTATCTTTATCTACAGGTCGTTGGATACTCATATTAAAGAGTATAATGAAGCCGCTTTGAACCAGCTATTAGCCAGGAATATCAGTGTTACGGTAAACAGGCATATACTTCTGATGCTGTCAAGGCTGGCAATAAGAGAAGGTGATGTGGATAGTGGACTGGCAGCAATGAGTAAAATAGTAAATCAGGAGCAGGACAAATATGAGCGGGATAAATTAAATCTGGAACTGGGAAAACTAGCGTACAAAAATAAACGTTTTGGAGTGGCGATCAGCAGTTTACGGCAAATAGAAGATCTTTCTCTTTCCAGCAAAAAGCAATTATGGGAATCTTATCTGGAGATGGATAATGAACTGGAAGCTAATGCGGTATTTAATGAGCTGAAGGGAAGTTTAAGCAATGCGGATTTAAAAAAAATGAATTTGAGGAAATTTGAGTATGATCTTAGTAAACTGGAATTATCTGAATTGAACCTGGTGCAGGGGAATGGCAGCGTCACTATTGAAGGAGTGATCTCAAATCCCACCAGAAAGATTTATAAAAATATCTCTATTCAATTAACCTTGTCAGGTAAGAAAGGGACAAACCGGATAGATAAGACAGTAATAATCGGAGAATTATATCCCGGCACAAAAGAGAAGTTCAATGAGTTCATTGATTATAAAACTGATGGAGCAGAGATCAAATATACCGGTAAGGTTATCGGATTTGAAGTGGTTAGTAGTTAAGTAGGACTTGCCCCGCTAACAGTACTCTGGAAGTGGTGCGAGAACTACGACCAATAATTTGACTTATTCTAAAATTCGTCCTGAGAAAATAATATGTACCGGAATTTAGTGGTTAATGGTCGTCATCTGCGTCCCTGAAAATACCCGGCGGTGCACATTTGACTTAGTACATAAATAAAAGTATTTGACCGATCTGATTGGATTTAGAGTTTTGTACACAAATTATGCAGGAGATGTATTATGAAGAAAAAGATGTTTAGAGCTGAGAGAATAATTATAGCCAGAATCCTGCTGCTTTTACTCCCCTGAGGGGGATAACACAAATCATCAAAGACAAAAAATAAAATATACAGGAGAAATATAGATGGAATATCCTTTTATACAAATAGAGCAGAAATGGCAGAAAATCTGGCAGGAAAAAGAGGTTTTTAAAACCATAACTGACAGCGAAAAGGAGACTTATTACGTATTGAGTATGTTTCCTTATCCCAGTGGGGCATTGCACATGGGTCATGTGAGCAATTATTCCATTGGTGATGCCATCACCCGCTATAAAAAGATGCAGGGTTATAATGTGATGCAGCCCATGGGTTATGATGCCTTTGGCATGCCGGCAGAGAATTATGCCATAAAGCATAATTCACACCCCAAAATCACAACCGAAGAAAACATAGAAATTATGCGGGGACAATTTAATTCCATGGGATTTGGACTTAACTGGGATAGAGAAGTAAGCACCTGCCGACCGGACTATTACCGCTGGGGACAGTGGTTTTTTAAGCGGTTATATGAAGAAGGACTGGCTTACAAGAGAAAATCATTTGTGAACTGGTGTGAAGACTGCCAGACAGTGCTGGCAAATGAGCAGGTAGAAGAGGGGAATTGCTGGCGTTGTGGTAAAGTAGTAAGGCAGAAGGAACTGGAGCAGTGGTTTTTTAAGATTACAGATTATGCTGAGCAACTTTTAGATTTCAGTGGAGTGAAAGACTGGCCCGAACGCGTTATCACGATGCAGAAGAACTGGATAGGCAGAAGTGAAGGCACTCGCATAGATTTCAAGTTAATAGAAAATGGCGAGATTTTATCAGTATTCACTACCAGACCGGATACAATATTTGGCTGTACATTTATGGCGATACCACCGGAGCATCCGCTTGTATCCAGATGGTTAAAAGAATCTGATGTATCAAGAGAGATGCAGGAATTCTGTGAAGAAGTGATGAATGAAGATAAAATTATGCGGACAGCAGAAGATACGACCAAGAAGGGAATATACAGTGGCAGAGACTGCCTGAATCCAGTTAATGGAGCAAAAGTACAAATCTGGATCACAAATTATGTACTGATGGATTATGGAACCGGGGCAGTGATGGCAGTGCCAGCCCATGATCAGCGAGATTTTGAATTTGCCCGTAAATATAATATACCGATGAAGATCGTAATTCAGAATGAGGAACAGAACCTGGTTTTAGCTGAGATGACAGAAGCCTACGTTGAGCCAGGAATATTAGTAAATTCGTCACAGTTTGACGAAATGGATAGTGTGGAAAGCAAATCTGCCATATCAGCCTGGATGTCTAAAAATAATATGGGAGAAAGCACAGTCACCTATCGTCTGCGCGACTGGGGCGTAAGCCGTCAGCGTTACTGGGGAAATCCCATACCGGTGATCTATTGCCAGAAGTGTGGGGAAGTGCTGGTGCCTGATGAGGATTTGCCGGTATTATTACCAGATAATGTGCAATTAGGCAAAACCACCAGTAATCCTTTACTAAGCGTAGAAGAGTGGGTGCATACAACCTGCCCGAAATGTGGGGGAGAAGCCAGACGGGAAACCGATACAATGGATACCTTTGTGGACAGCTCCTGGTATTATGCGCGTTACACGGACACAGCTAATACGGAAGAACCGTTCAGCAAAGCCGCAGCAGACCAATGGCTGCCGGTTGACCAGTATATAGGTGGAATAGAGCATGCCTGCATGCACCTGCTATATGCCAGGTTTTTTCATAAATTCATGCGTGATATAGGAATGGTGAGTTGTGATGAGCCTTTTGCCCGGTTGCTGACGCAGGGAATGGTTACTAAAGACGGAGCTAAGATGTCTAAGAGTAAGGGTAATGTGGTAGATCCGCAATATATAATAGATCGATTTGGTTCTGATACAGTGAGGTTATTTATGCTATTTGGTTCACCACCGGAGAAGGACTCGGAATGGAGTGATACCGGGGTGAAAGGCGCATTTCGGTTTTTAAACAGGGTCTGGCGTATATTTGATGATAATCTGGAATTAATCAGAGATGCGGCTGATGAATATAATGAAGCCAATCTATCTGAGAAAGTGAAGCAGCTGCGATACAGTACACATTTTACTGTTTGGAAGGTATTGCATGATATTGAGGACAGATTACAATTCAATACTGCTATTGCTGCTATCATGGAGCATTTGAATAATATATATGGAATCGGTGATGCAGGCAAACTTAATCAGGATGAACAAAGTGTATATGCAGAATCCTGCCGTAAGATACCTCAGGCATTGTATTGTTTTGCCCCGCATATCAGTGAAGAGCTCTGGCAGTTGACCGGAAATAGTGAATTACTTCATGAAGCCGGCTTACCGGTATTTGAAGCAAAATATCTGGTTAAAGATGAAATCACCTATGTAATCCAGATCATGGGTAAGGTGCGTGGAAAGATCGAGGTGCCGTTAAATACCGGTATCGAAGAGATAAAAGCCGAAGCTTTGAAAAATGAGAATGTCCAGAAACATCTGGAAGGCAAAACTGTGAAAAAAATTATTGTAGTGCCTAATAAACTGGTATCTATTGTGGCAAAATAAATCTATCTGGAAAGCCTTGTCATTAGACAGGGCTTTTCTTTTAAATAACTAATAATGAATAAAGACCTAAGTAAAAAAAGCTCATATTATTATGACCTGCCGGCGAACCTGATAGCCCAGCATCCTCTGGAAGTGAGAAGTGAATCTCGTTTACTGGTTCTGGAAAAATCCAGCGGTAAAGTTGAGCATCATATTTTTCATGAGATTGAGCAATATTTAGCTAAAGGAGATGTGCTGGTAGTTAATAATACCAGAGTTATCCCTGCCCGGCTACATGGTAAGAAAGATAGTGGAGCAAATGTAGAAATATTATTGCTCAACCAGAAAAATGCTCAAGACTGGGAATGCCTGGTGCGGCCTGGTAAAAAACTGAAGCCGGGCAGCAGAGTAACGATTACAGAATCCCTGGAGGCGGAAGTACTTTCTTATGGTGAGGATGGTTCCAGGATAGTAAAATTTAAGTTTGAAGGTGATTTTTTTGCTCTATTGCAGAAAGTAGGGAAAATTCCCTTACCGCCTTATATAAATCGTCCAGCCACGGAAAAGGATAAGCAGACCTATCAAACGGTTTATGCTCAGTCTCCGGGTTCTGTGGCGGCTCCCACAGCGGGTTTGCATTTCACCAGGGATTTACTTGATAAGCTGACCGGTAAAGGTGTAATAATCACGGAAGTGGATTTAAATGTAGGTTTAGGAACATTTCGCCCCGTAAAAAATGATAATATCAGTGATCATGTGATGCACCGTGAATTTTGCAGTATCAGTAGTGAAACCGCTGCCATAATCAACCAGGCAAAAGCCGAAAACCGGCGGGTAATAAGCGTAGGCACCACTTCAACCAGAACCATGGAGAGCTTTGCTGAACAAGGGAAAGTGAAAAGTGGATCACATTTTACAGATATATTTATTTATCCCGGAAGCAGAGAAATTCAAATCATAGATGGATTACTCACCAATTTTCATTTACCGGAATCAACTCTCTTGATGCTTGTGAGTGCTTTTGCGGGTTATCAGAATACCATGCAAGCTTATCAGGAAGCAATTAAAAACAATTACCGTTTCTTCAGTTACGGTGACGCTATGCTGATACTCTGAAATGAAGAATTTTCAGCATTCCTTTTTAGATCAGATAATCCAGGTAGATTACCTGACAAGTACGATGGAAAAGGCAGAAGAACTGATAGAAGAGAACAAAATAACCGGTAACTTTTTGATAATATCTGATAAGCAAGGTAGAGGAGTGGGACGGAGAGGAAATAACTGGTATTCTCCAGCAGGCGGACTTTGGTTTTCGATAGGGATTTACGGTTTTTGCTTTGGAGCAAATTTCACACTATTCTGCGGAATACAAATTTTGAAAGCAATAGATACAATCATAGCAGGAAAAAATATAGCCAGCAAAATCAAGTGGCCTAATGATATCTATTTGAAAGGTAAAAAGGCTGCTGGAATTATCGTAAAGAACCTGTCTGGCAGAAATTATTATATAGTGGGAATTGGGATTAATACTAATCTGGAAATATTCCCCGAAGAGCTGCAAAACACAGCAACTTCCTTAAAGCTGGAGACAGGTACTTCAATATCTAACCAGTTGCTACTCACTGGCATTATGGATAATCTCGCAAATAATCTACCCGATTATCTTTCCGGATATAAACTTGATGAAGAATATTATGCAGAGCATGATCTCTTGAAAAACCAGACAATAATGATCAAGACAGAATTTGCCGAATTCTCCGGTTTATATCATGGCATATCACCAGCGGGTGCTATCCAGCTAAAACTTTCTAATGGTGCTATTCAGCCTTTTTATGCTGGCGAAATACAGATAATTTCCTGAATTAGAATTTATCCTTCAGTTCAATCTGTTTAGCTCCCAGCATTATCCGTAATTCTTTAAACAACATCTGAGCCTCGTCTTTATGGTTACATTCATAACTCATTATAGAACCATTTGTATAGATAACTTCCAAAAACCAGTCAGCCTGATGGTGCCTAACCAGTAAACCTTTGATTTCACCCAGACAAAGCACAATATCTCGATAATAGTAAAATTCCCGTGTTTCTTCATGCATAAATGATCCCTCATTTTTAACATTTAATGTTTCATTTTTATTAAACAAGAGAATTACTTTTTATAACATCAGTCAACGAAAATATTTATTTACAGATAATCAATCCTGATAAAATATAGCTTTGGAGGTAATAATGAATAATAATCTGAAAGTAATATTTATTATATTGATACTGATTCTTGCCTTGCCCATTTTCAGTGATTACCATGTTAACTCCAAAAATGTGCTGGTATTGCACTCCTATTCTCCTTCCATGACCTGGGTAGAAGAAATGAATCTGGGAATTAAAGAAGTCATTGATGCCGAATTTAGTCTGGATATTCAAACTACAATTGAGTTTCTGGATGCCAAGCGGTTTAATAGTGAGATGTATTTTCTTCATACTGCACAAGCCCTTAAATTCAAATATGAAAATCAAAAATTTGATGCTATTATCAGTTGTGATGATCATGCTATTGACTTTTTGATAAAATATCGAGATATTTGTTTTCCAGGGATTCCGGTTTTCTTTTGCGGAGTAAATAACTTCACTTCGCAGAATTATCAAAATATTCCAGATATAAAAGGTATATTTGAAAAAAATCCTCTAGACCAGAATTTTGAGTTGATCAAACAGCTATTACCGGAAACCGATACTATCTATGCGGTAGTTGACCCAAATACCAAGACAAACAAAATCTATCGCCAGAGAATTACTGACTATATACAGGAATATCACCCTGATATCAATATCCAGATGAGTGAAAATACTACATTTAATGAACTTGAGGAGCATCTTGCTTCTTTATCAGAGAAGACAGTGGTTTTATATTTTTCTTATCTGGTTGATAAAAATGGCGAATACATCCCACATGTACCTGTTGCCAGAAGATTGTTGAGAAGGTGTAATCGCCCCGTGTTCACAATTAATAAAATCTATTTGGATCTTAATGTAATAGGAGGGTATGTTACAGACCCCAGAGCCCATGCTAATGCGGCTACAATTATGATGGTGGATTATCTTCGGGGAATAGCTCTAACTGAAATCAATGAGTTAGATTATGTTTCAGATAAATTGTTTCCGGCAATTTTTAACCATAAATATCTTGAGCAATATTCCATACCGGCAAAAATTCTACCAACCCAAGCTAAAATCAATGATATTGATGAACTTGTGAAAAGAAGCGCCAAACGTAAAGTCCGGGATTTTTCACTGATTATTCTGATTACAAGTATCATTGCAGTTCTTCTGATTGTTCTTCTTATTATGGAAAAGCTAAATTCCCGAGAAATAAAAAATAAGAATATTGATCTAACTGCCATGATGGAATTCAAGCCTGTGATTATTTTCCAGATGGATAAAGCCGGGAAATATACTTATATAAATTCTCAAGTAACAGGTATATTTGGCATAGACACAGATCAGGTTATAGGAAAAACGTCACGAGAAGCTGGATTTTGTGAAGCACATTGCCTGGCAGATGAACAGGCAATCAAGTTACCTGTATCTGAATTTGATAAATTTCGGATTGAATACTCAGTTGAAAACCCCTATACTGAGGAAAATTATTATTGTCTGGTACAATATTTCCCGATTTTCAAAAATGACGAAATTGAAAAATATCATGGCATTATTATTGATGTTAGCAGTATTAAAGATAATTATGATGATATATACAATAAATACTTGCTATATAATCAAATATGTAACTATACTACTTTCGGTATTGCGCTGCTGAAACCAGAAATTGATCTCAATAATGATTACCTGGACTTCAAAGTTAAAGTGTTTAATGCGGCTTTCAAAGAAATACTGAATCTTAATGAGAGTAATTTTGAATCCACTCCATTAGCTTCACTTGCACCAGCCTTAGCAAAAGAAATAATGGAACTGCTCATAAATCATTCCCAGGATTTTTCTCCAGTTTATATTTCAGACTGTGAAAAATGGCTGAATATTTCGGTATACAAAATTGATAACAATGAAATATTACTCAATATTGTTAATATAAATCCTTTGAAAAACAAACTGGCTGAAGCAGTTGATAAAACCTCAAAAATCACAGAGAAATATAAATCCCTAATGAAGGATAACATTACTATAAATGATAAACTTTCGCGCAATCAGCAGCTCTTGATCAATCAGGCTCAGTCTGCCTACCTCGGTAAAATTTTAGGAAAAGTATCCAGCAGATGGCTTCATTCACTCACTCTGCTAAAATATTTTGTTCAGGAATGCGAAACGTCTCAAAATGCTGATCACAAGTATGAACCAGTTTTTGAACTGGTAAGAAATACGTCAGAGTCACTTTCATTATTTGACTATCTCTTTAATCAACCTGATGGAAAAAAGGAATTTGACCTGGCAGAACTGGCAGAAAATTCACTTAATTTCTTCTCAAGTATCCTGCAATCAGCTGAAATCAGCATTGAACACAGACTTCAGAAGAATTGCTTCTGTCAGGGATTGCCCAATGAGTATGCTCTGGTGATACTGAATATTCTCAGCAACTCACAAGACGCCTTTCTAATTAATGAGATATCTCAATGCCATATCATGTTAGAATTGACCAGTGACATTGATAACTGCACTTTAAGAATAAAAGATAATGCGGGTGGTATTCCTGAGGAGTATCTGGATAAAATATTTTCTGCTTCTTTCACAACAAAATTAAACAAAGCTGATTCCGGGCTGGGATTATATATCTGCAAAGAAATTATTGAAAATAAATATAAAGGAAGAATAATGATAAATAAATCTGGCAATGGTTCAGAGTTTATCATTGTAACTAAGAAATGTATGATGTAATAGTAATTGGTGGAGGTGCTGCCGGATGTATTGCGGCTGGCAGAGCCGCACATCTGGGAAAAAAAGTCCTGCTCCTGGAAAAAAATAACCGGTTAGGTAAAAAACTGCAGATAACCGGCAAAGGACGCTGTAACCTCACAAATGCTTCGGACGTCCAGAATCATATCAAAAATTGCCCCAAAAACGGCAGGTTCATCACGAATGCCCTCTATCAGTTTACACCAGATGATACTATCTTATTCTTTCAGGATTTAGGTGTTACAACCAAAATTGAAAGAGGTAACCGGGTTTTCCCGGAAAGTGATAAAGCCGAAGACATCGTAAGTGCTCTGCAAAAATACCTGACAGTTAATCAGGTTCAGATCATTTATGATAAAGTTACCAATCTGGCAAAAATCGATCAGGAATTCAGGGTAATTACACTCAGCGGAGAAGTGTATAAAGCAGCGTCTCTGATAATTGCCACTGGTGGCAAAAGCTACCCGCAAACGGGTTCTTCTGGTGATGGCTATCGCTTTGCAGAAAAACTTGGTCATCAGATAAACTTGCTCAAACCAGCTCTGGTACCATTTGAAACTGCTGAAAGCTGGGTAAAAGATTTGCAGGGACTTTCTCTTAAAAATATTGAAATAAAACTGCTTAATCCCAATAATAAGATAATTTACAAAGAGTTTGGTGAGATGCTGTTTACGCATTTCGGGGTTAGTGGTCCGGTTATTCTCTCAGCTTCTTCTCATTTTAAGGATTCCCGGGAGGTAAAACTGGTAATTGATCTTAAACCGGCTTTAGATGAAAAAGCTTTGGACAATCGCCTGCTGCGGGAAATAGAGCAGAATCACGGCAAACACTATCATAACCTGCTGAAATCTTTGCTTCCCCAGAAAATGATAGATGTTATCGTTAATCTTTCCGGCATTGAACCTGATCGTCCAGCTCACAGTATAAAAAAAGATGAAAGAAAGAAATTGATCAGGATTCTTAAAGAGCTAACTATCACAATCACCGGTTTCAGACCGCTTGCGGAAGCAATTATCACTTCCGGTGGTATTTGCGTAAATGAGATAGACCCACACACCATGCAGTCCCGCCTGATAGAAGGCTTATTCTTTGCCGGTGAGATTATTGATGTAGATGCCTATACTGGAGGATATAATCTGCAAATTGCCTTCTCTACAGGATTCATGGCTGGCTCTCATGCCTGAAAAATATTAAGCGATTTGCCTTATTACTTGACGTATAATCCCGCTTTAAAAATAAATTTGCTCAATCTGTAAGAAAGGAGTTTAGATTGGATAAAATATTAGTAACCAGTGCTTTGATATATGCAAATGGACCAGTACATATAGGTCATGTGGCAGGAGCCTATCTACCGGCAGATATCTTTGTACGCTTTCATCGCCTGCTCGGCTCAGATATTATCTTTGTTTCAGGTACTGACGAACATGGTGCTCCAGTATCAATAAAGGCAGAAAAGGAAGGAAAAACTCCCCGTGAACTGGTAAATTTTTATCATGATCAGATCGACAAGAGTTTTGCCGGGCTGAACATAAGTTTTGACAATTTCTCGGGCACTGCCAGGCCATACCATCACAAAATATCTCAGAAATTCTTTAAGGCTCTATTAGACAAAGATTTTGTTGTTCAGAAATCAGGACAGCAGTTCTACTGTGAGCATGACCAGAGATTTCTGGCTGACCGGTATGTGGAAGGTGTATGCCCATTTTGCTCAGCCGATGGTGCCAGAGGAGACCAATGTGACAGTTGCGGTAAATTGATCAATTCAATAGAGCTTAAAGAACCTAAATGCAAAATTTGCGGTAAGACGCCCATTATCAAGGAAACCAGTCATTGGTATCTGGAACTGCCAAAATTTGAGAATATGCTGAAAGAATGGCTCACTACTAAGAGCTACTGGAAAGATAATGTGATAAATTTTATCATGGGCTGGCTTAATGACGGACTTATCGAAAGAGCTATTACACGGGATATAGACTGGGGAATTCCGCTGCCTTTACCTGATACAGAAGGAAAAGTGCTTTACGTCTGGTTTGATGCTCCGATTGGTTATATATCTTCCACTGTGGAATGGGCAGACAAAATCGGTGAGCCTGAAAAATGGAAAGATTACTGGTTTGATCCTGATTGCAAGCTGATTCATTTCATAGGTAAAGATAATATCCCCTTTCATGCCATGATCTGGCCCGCAGTGCTTATGGAACAGAATGATCCCTATATCCTGCCCTATGATATACCGGCTAATGAATATCTGAATATTGAAGGCAGCAAAGTATCCACTAGTCGCAACTATGCTATCTGGGTAGATGAATACCTGAAATACTTTAATGGTGAATTGCTGCGCTATGTGCTGGCAGCAAATGCCCCTGAAACCAGAGATGCAGATTTCACCTGGCAGGATTTCCAGGTACGCATCAATAATGAACTGGCAAATATTCTGGGGAATCTGGCAAATCGCGTTTTCACTTTTTCTATAAAGTTTTTTGCCGGTGAAATTACTAAGCCACTTAGCCTTTCAGTTGCCACACAAACTGCTCTGTCTGAAGCACAGGCGATCATTACTGAGATAGAAGCCTGTTACAGGAATTACCGAGTTCGGAAAACGACTTCGCTGATTATGGATATAGCACGGATCGGCAATCGTTATTTTGATGAAAGAGCACCCTGGAAAGCAGTGAAAACTGATAAATCTCATGCTTCCGAAACACTTTATCTCTGTCTGGAGCTTCTGAGAATGTTATCTATAGTAATGTCTCCGATACTGCCGGTTAAAATGCTGCAATTGCGTAAAATGATGAATCTTGATGATGAGATGTCATGGAAATATATTCCAAGAGATAAAACTGTTTATTATATTTCTAATATTGAGACATTGTTCACTAAAATTACTGATGAACAGATTGATGAGCAAATTCAACTTTTAGAAAAAGTCCAGCCGGAAACTGCGCCTCTGGTGCATAAACCCGAAATTGAGTATGATGATTTTATGAAGATGGAACTTCGTATTGTTAAAGTACTCCAGGCGGAAAAAGTGAAAAAGTCTAAAAAACTACTAAAACTTATGGTGAAGATTGGTTCTGAAACTCGTGAGATAGTATCTGGCATTTCGCTGAGTTATTCACCTGAAGACCTAATAGGAAAAAAGGTGGTTATGCTGATCAACCTGAAACCCCGCCAGATCATGGGAATCACTTCTCAGGGTATGATACTGGCTGCTGCTGATAAGGATAATAATCTAAGTCTTATCACACCTATGCAGGATATTGATGACGGCTCAGAAGTGAGCTAAATTACCTTCAGCAAAATAATAAAAGAAGAGTCCGTCAGCGGACTCTTCTTTTATATTATGAATATTCTCAGTTAACTGTAATTATTTCAGAAAATCTTTAATGAGTTCTTTCAGGGTTGGCTTGCCAATTTCCTGAAGTTCATATCCAACCTGAACAGCAGGATGCTTGATATTGATGATCCGTCTGAGATCGATTGGTGTTCCTATCACTACCAGATCACACTCTGTATTATTAATAGTTGTTTCCAGGTCTTTTATCTGCTGATCACCATAGCCCATAGCTGGAAGTAATACTCCAATGTCCGGATACTTGGCAAATGTCTCAGCGATTTCACCAACTGCCCAGGGGCGTGGATCAACTAAATCTTCTGCGCCAAATTTCTCGGCTGCCACAATCCCAGCTCCATAAGTCATCTCTCCATGGGTGAGAGTTGGTCCGTCTTCCACAACGAGAACTTTCTTGCCTCTGATAAGCTCTGGATTGTCAACTGTAAGTGGACTGGCTGCATCTACTACGATTGCTTTAGGATTCTGTTCTCTGATATTATCACGAACTATCTGAATCCCTTCAGGATCAGCAGAGTCAATTTTATTGATAACTACTACATCTGCCAGGTGAAGATTTGTTTCGCCAGGATAATAACTCATTTCATGTCCGGCTCTATGAGGATCAGCTACCAGTATCTTCAGTTCTTTATCTGATGTGTAGAAAGGAGTGTCATTATTGCCACCATCCCAAACTATCACATCTGCTTCCTTTTCTGCTTCACGCACGATAGCTTCATAATCTACGCCAGCATAAATAATTGAGCCCATGGCGATATGTGGTTCATATTCTTCCATCTCTTCAATGGTGCATTTGTGTTTCACAAGGTCAGATAATTCAGCATAACGCTGTACTTTCTGAGCAACCAGATCACCATAAGGCATTGGATGGCGAATAGATACAACTTTCTTGCCCATTGCTTTGAGAACTCTCACTACTTCACGGGTAGTTTGACTTTTGCCACAACCTGTTCTGGTAGCACATACTGTGATCAGTGGCTTGGTTGTTTTGGCACAGCTAAGCTTTGTACCCATTAAGATAAAATCTGCTCCAGCAGCATTGATCATGGAAGCATTGTGCATTATTCTTTCATAAGGCACATCACTGTAAGCAAAAAGAACCTGATCGATATCATGGTCTTTTATTAATGCAAGCAATTCACTCTCGGGTTTGATCGGTATCCCTGCGGGATATAGCTTTCCAGCTAATTCTGCGGGATATTTCTTGTCATCGATTCCGGGAATCTGGGTTGCTGTGAAGGCAACAACGTCATAATTCTCATTATCACGGTAATAGAGATTGAAATTATGAAAATCTCTACCGGCTGCGCCCATTATTATTACCTTTTTCTTCATCATACTTCTCCTTAATTTTTCTTTAGATGATTTCTTAATGTCAACCTTAAAACCCCCTTCTTAAAGTCAAGGAAATACTCCCGAAATCATTTGAAAGCATACAGACCCATATCAGGATAGTAAATACCAGAACAACAAAGCACTATCTCACAAAAAAATGTTAGATAGTGCTTTGTTGTTCCGGGTGATTACTCCCAGAGAGTTCACAGAGGGTTGTCAGTGTGTATCACTGTGAGTTTTTTTACGGGTTTTTATTTTTTTAACCTGGTTAACGGGTGCGTGGGGATGGTTTTATTCAGAGTTAATGATCAGTTCCTGTAGTTTTCGTTTGGGTACGTGATGTGTCCGGTCAGAGTCGCGCCAATACTTGATGTCATTATTTTTTACAGTATCAATCTGGACAATTTCTGTGGGTTTACCTAGTGCAATCACAAGTTCGATAGAATATTCAGCAGGTAAATTGAGCAGCGTCTGCAATTGAGGTTTATCAACTGAACCAAACATGCAGCCTCCTAAACCCATTTCCACAGCACCCAGGAGAATGCTTTGGCAGGCGATGCCAGTATCATGTCCGATATAGGCAGATAAATCTGCTGGTTTGAGGATAACGATGTAGGCTGTAGGTCTTTCTACTGGAGCGGGTCCCTGCCATTCCGAGAGGTATCCTGCCCATTTCAGGCAGGAGAACACCTTATCATTATCAGGGTCAGAATAAGTGATGTAAAAGCGTAAAGCCTGTCTATTGGAAGCAGAAGCGGAGATTCTGGCAAGCTCGATGAGCTGTTCCAGTTCTTTTCGGGTGATAGTGTGTTCATTATCAAAGCGTCTATAGCTTCTGTTTTGCCTGATTAAATCCTTAATCATAATTACCTCTAATCTCAGTCGCAATCTTCGATTTCTTTATAGTTATCGATGAGTTTTTCCAATTTACCTTCCACCTGCATCAGTTTTTTAACTGCCTCATTTAATTGATCAAGAGCTTTTTGCAGGAGCTGACGTGAGCAGGCAAAATTCAATCTCATAAATCCTTCTCCCTCTTCGCCATATTTTGTACCATTATCAAGTCCCAAGGCGGCAAGATGTACCAGAAAGCATTGCAGTTGCTTCTGTGAAAGCTGGAAATAACTGAAATCCAGCCAGACAAGATAAGTACCCTGTGGTTTGTGCAATTTAATTTGAGGAATGTTTTCGGAGATATAGTTGCAAAGGAAATCCCGATTAGCCTGAAGATAGGAAATTGTGTTATCCAGCCAGGGAGCACTTGAGGAATAAGCAGTATGACAGGCGGTGATACCGAATATATTGGCAGCCATTAGATGATAAGAAAGAAATTTTTGCCTGATCAATTCACGCAGTTCTTCATTTTCAATGATAATAAAGCCGATGCTCAGACCAGAAATATTGAAGGTCTTACCCGGAGACATGCAGGTAATAGTATTTGCCGAAATAGTGGGGGAGAGGGAAGCCAGTGGAGTATGAGAAACCTCAGAATATACCAGATCAGAATGAATTTCATCTGAAACAATTATCGTGTCATACTTAATGCAAAGTCGGGCGAGTTCTTCCAATTCTTTTTTTCCCCAGACTCTACCGACGGGATTGTGAGGAGAGCAGAATACAAGCAATTTCACCCCAGCAGCAAGTTTTGATTCAATATCAGCGAAATCAAGTTTATATTCATCATTATCATTGATCAGAGACGATGTCACTATTTGTCTGCCAGTATCAGTGATAGTAACGAAGAACTGACTGTAAACCGGGGTACAAATGAGGATTTTATCTCCGGGCTGTGTGAGTGCTCTGATGATCATATTGATGGAAACAACAACGCTGGTGCTGTTTAGCAGCCAGTTGCGGTTAATTTTCCAGTGATTGCGAGTATATTGCCAGTCCATAAAAGCCTGAAAATAAGCATCATTACGGAAAGTGTAGCCATAGATCGGATGTCTGGCACGGTCAATAATACTTTGCTCTACTATAGGGTCAGCAGGTAAATCCATATCAGCTACCCACATAGAGATGATATCATCCTTGCCATAGATTTCCTTATTTAAGTCCCACTTGAAGCAATCAGTTTTTTTGCGGTCATAAATTTTATTATAATCTCTTTTCATAATTCCTCTTTTTTAATAACCTTGCGGATTATGAGACTGCCAGTTCCAGGTATCTTTGCACATAGTGAGAACGTCCTTCTGAGCAGTCCATTTCAGGTCTGTATTTGCCAGAGTGGGATCAGCATATATTTCTGCAGCATCACCAGCTCTGCGGTGAGTAAATTTATAGGGAATCTCAATACCGGAAGCCTGCTGGAAAGCTTCAATAATTTCTATCACACTGTATCCCTTGCCAGTTCCCAGATTGTAAGTAACCACTCCCGGGCTGGTAAGCAGTTTCTCAAGAGCTTTCAAATGACCTTTTGCCAGGTCAACCACGTGAATATAATCACGGACCCCAGTGCCGTCTATAGTAGGATAATCATTGCCAAAAATATTCAGGTGAGGTAATTTACCAACAGCTACCTGAGCAATATAAGGCAGTAGATTATTGGGAATACCATTAGGGTCTTCGCCTATTTTGCCGGAATGATGGGCTCCAATGGGATTAAAATATCTCAGCAGAGCTATATCCCAATCAGGATCAGAGATATACAGGTCTTTGAGTATATCTTCTATCATTAATTTTGTTCTACCATAAGGATTAGTTGGCTGAGTAGACAACTCTTCAGTGATTGGCACTTTTAGAGGATTTCCATATACCGTGGCAGAGGAGGAGAAGACAATTTTTTTCACATTATGCCGTTGCATACATTCTAAGAGGTTTAGCGTGCCTGTGAGATTATTATTGTAGTATAAGAGCGGTTTTTCCACTGATTCACCTACTGCTTTCAGTCCGGCGAAATGGATGACTGCATCGAAACTATTTTGTTTGAAAATTTTATCAAGAGCTGCGCTATCAAGCAGATCATTCTGATAAAAGGTTATATCTTTACCGCATATTTCCTGCACTCTGATCAGTGATTCCTGCTTGCTGTTGCAGAGATTATCAATAACTGTAACGTTGTAGCCAGCCTGGAGAAACTCCAGAGAAGTGTGACTGCCAATATATCCGGCTCCACCGGTAATGAGAACATTCATTATCCCTCCTGTAAATTAAAAGCATTATGAATAGTATTAAGTGCTTTCACCTCTTCTGCTTGACCGATCAAGCATGAGATAGTTGAATATGAATCAGTTGCCATAAGAATCTTGATATTAACTGCTTCCAGGCTTGTACACAATTTCGCCATTACGCCTGGCTGACCTGTCATGCCCGAGCCAATCACAGTAATTTTGCAAAAACCTGACAGGATTTCTCCATAAATAAAAAGTCTCTTAAG
Organism: Candidatus Cloacimonadota bacterium; assembly: GCA_021735645.1. Taxonomy (GTDB): domain Bacteria; phylum Cloacimonadota; class Cloacimonadia; order Cloacimonadales; family TCS61; genus Stygibacter. The sequence continues at coordinate 14,763 of JAIPGP010000023.1, read as the reverse complement.
CAGAGAATTTGCCAGTTCGGTTTTGTCTTCATTAAACACAAAGGAGACCATATCATGATTAACTGTTATAAAATCAATACTAATAACAGCTTCAGCGAAAGCCGTAAATACTGCACTTAGCTGCATATTTTGCTTAATTCTGAGTGTGAGTCTGGCAAGCCCGGATTTTGAAGTAACAGCCGTGATATGTCTGTTATGCTGGCAAGGTTGAATGCAGGTACCGTGCTTACCAGTCCAGGTTTTACCAAGCAGCAAAGGAATCTTCTGATCAGCTAACTGCCTGATAGCAGGATTATGCACGATCCGGGCACCATTCCCGGAGAGCTCGGCAATTTCCTGATAATCCAGTTCACTGATAATACGGGCGTTTTTGACTTTATAAGGGTCAGCAGTAAATATTCCATCAACATCTTTAAAAAGTTCCAGCTGAGAAGCGTTCAAGGCACGTGCTAGGAGAGCAGCAGAAGTATCACTGCCTCCTCTACCTAATGTGGTGATCTCTCCTGAAGCAGAGATACCCTGGAATCCGCATATTACCGGAATATGATTTTCTTTTAATTCTGCCATGACTGCTGAAATATCAATATTTATAACTTTTGACTGAGCGAAAGCATCTTCGGTAAGAATTCCCGCCTGCCAGCCTGTGAGAGCAATCGCCCGAAAATTCTTATAATTTAATTCCTCTGCCAGAAGAGTGGCAGAGATGATCTCTCCACAGGAAGATATCAGGGAACGATGTCTGTCTGTAGAGCATTCCGGTAGAATATCCAGAAGAGAGTCAGTGGCATAAGGTTCTCCGGCTCTACCTAAAGCAGAAACTACAACAACAGGTGAATATCCGGCTTGAATGCGATCAGCAATTATATCGGTAACTTTGCTTCGCAGCTCTGAAGTTCGCAGGGAATTTCCCCCGAATTTAAGTACGATAATTTTCATAGAAGGTTATTTTTAATAATGTAATCTGCAATTTGCACAGCATTGAGAGCAGCACCTTTACGCAAATTATTGGACACTATCCAGAGACTTATCCAGTCCTTTCCCAGCATATCCTGCCTGATGCGTCCTACCAGAGTATTATCATTACCGATTATATCCAGGGCAGTGGGGTAGAGGTTTGTTTCCGGATTATCGATAATTTCCAAATGTTCTATATCAGCTAAAACATTTCTTACATCATGGGCAGAGACTAACTGTGAGAATTGTATTTGCACAGATTCAGAATGACCATATTCTACTGGAACTCTGGCTGCTGTAGCTGATATAGCCAGATCATTAATAGCGAGGATTTTTTTTGTTTCCAACATGATCTTCATCTCTTCTCCAGTATAGCCATTAGCCAGGAAATTGTCTATTTGCGGGATAACATTTCCTGCTATCTGACGGGCAAACTTAGAAGATACCAGAGGTAAACCAGCTGCTTGAGCTTTTAACTGATTTTCTAATTCCTGCAGACCTTTTTTGCCGGCACCGGAAACTGCCTGATAGGTATTTACAATCACTCTTTTAAGCTGAAATGCCTTATGAAGCGGTGAAAGCACCTGCACAAGCTGAATGGTAGAGCAATTAGGATTGCCAATAATATGATGATGATCACGCAGAGAGTCAGCATTAACTTCCGGAACCACGAGTGGAACATCTTCATCCAGGCGGAAAGCACTACTGTTATCAATAAATATCACGCCTTTATCACGAGCAACCGGTGCCCATACTTTGCTGACATCTGATCCGGCATTGGCAAGGCAGATATCTAGATCAGAAAAAGAATCTCCGGATACTTCTTCAACCGGGAACTTTTTTCCAGAGTATTCCAGATATGAACCAGCAGAACGGGGACTTGCCAGCAGAACTAAATTATTATATGGCAGGTTGAGTTGATGTACTATCTGCAGCATTTCACGGCCTACAGCACCAGTGGCACCCAGGATTGCCAGATTAATTTTGCGAGCAGACATCAGCTATCTCCTTCTACCTCTTTTTTCTTCACATATGCCTAAGAGAGTGCCAAGTATGGGATACATCAGGTAGATGCTGCCCAGATTGACGGAGAATTCCAATAGATCCATATCTTTATAGACAACATAATAAAGGGTGGACATTACAAAACTGATCACTAACCAGGAAATCCCCACGGCAATTCCTACTGCTACCGTTATTTTATTCCTTTTGTGCAAATAGCCACTCATTACATTATTAGCATAATCTACAAATGCAAAACAGGCAACCAGCAAATAGAGGAGATACTTAATACTTAAAGGTAGATCGGGAAATATCAGAGTATTGAAAATAAAGGGAGCAAGCCAGGCAAGCAGTCCGTTAAATATAACTTTTATCCAATTCATAATCATATAAAATTTGGGGCAGTTTGTAGACTGCCCCAACAGGTTGATTACATTTCCGCCATTTCTTCGCGGATAGCTTTTGCCAGACGTTTCACGCCTTCGCAAATCTGATCTTTGGAAGAATATGAGAAATTAATTCTTAAAGTATTTTTTCCTGAACCATCACAATGGAACACATCTCCGGTAACAAAGGCAACATTATTTTTGATAGCACGCTGGAAAAGTTTCGCAGCATCCATTTTTTCTGGCAGATACATAAAGAGGAATAGTCCACCTTCAGGGTTTGTCCAGGTAACTTCCTTGGGCATCTCTTCAGCAAAGCATTTCATCATCAGGTCTTTTTTGTCACTATACATGGCAATAGTCTTTTTCAGGTTTTCTTCAAAATACCCTTTTGCCAGGAATCTGGCAGAGATTTTTTGAACAAAAGCAGGCGTGCACAAGTCTGTTGCCTGCTTGGCAACTACAAATTTATCTAATATGTCTGGATGTCCAATTAACCAGCCAATCCTGAAACCAGGCACGAATATCTTGGAGAATGTACCCATCGTGATCACCTGTCCCTGTCCATCAAGAACGTAAAGAGATGTCTGATGCTCTCCTTCAAAACGCAGCTCTTTATAAGGACTGTCTTCTATGATCAATAAATCATATTCATGAGCTATAGCGATGATTTCTTTTCTTCTGAAATCAGGCATTGTTACGCCTGCGGGGTTCTGGAAATCAGGGATAATGTAAACGAATTTCGGTTTTTTGTTCTTTGCTGCCAGGTCTTCTACTACTTTCCGTAACAAGTCTGAGCGCATACCATGTTCGTCAAATTTGATTCCAATCATTTCAGCACCATAAGAATTGAAAGCACTTAAACCTCCCAGGTAGGAAGGTAATCCGCAAATAACAATGTCTCCACGATTAATAAAGACCTTAGCCAGCAGGTAAAGACCCTGTTGGCTGGCAGTAGTGATCACCAGATTGCTCGTATCAATATCAAATTTCTGTTTTTTATAGAGCTTCACCAGTTCTTCCCGAAGAGCTATATCTCCTTCAGTGGCTCCATATTGCAGAGCCTGAGCTCCATCTTCATCCAAAACCTGCATAGTGATCTCTTTTAATTGCTCAATGGGAAATGTGTCTGGAGATGGTAATCCACCAGCAAAAGAAATAATCTCAGGACGCTGAGTGAGTTTAAGCAGTTCGCGTATTGCAGAACGCTTCATCCCCAGAATGTTCGTCGATAGCATGGATTCAAGATTCTTGATCATGATATCCTCCTTGTTCTTTTTTATATTTTTTTTTAACTATTAATGTATTCCAGCATTTTATGACGTTCAAGCTGCAAAACCACATCCTTATAAAGTGTATCACTGATTTTTACGTCAAGTTTATGCTGTTTATTTTTTTCATCGTAGCATTCCTGGTGAATTGTGCTGTTGTCCCGCACATAATTCAAAAGAGAAGCAAGTTTCTCGGGAATAAGCAGTTGCCTGGTATTAGATTGCCTGGAAATAAAGTATTTTATTTGCTCAAGCAGGTTATCAAATCCTGATCTTGTATAGGTTGATAAGAAAATACTGTCTGGATATTCTGCTTTTAACCGCTTCTTTAAAAAAGCATAGGAACTTCCTTGAACCAGGTCTGTCTTATTAAATATTATCAGAATATTCTTTTTATCTGCCCCAAGCTCCAGCAGGACTTCTTCTACGGAATTAATCATTTCTCCAATTCTGCCAATTGTGACATCCACTACATGTAATAGCAGATCAGCCTTTTGTACATCAAGCAGCGTGGAATTAAACGATTCTATCAGATGGTGTGGCAGATTACTGATGAAGCCAATGGTATCTGAGATGACAAATTCCTGATTATCTGGTAGTACTACTCTGCTTGATTTAGCATCAAGAGTGGCAAAGAGTTTATCGGCAGTATAGATATTTGCTTTGGCTATAAGGTTGAAAATCGAAGATTTTCCGGCATTTGTATAGCCAACTAATGAAATATTAAGAGCTTTTTCCCTGTTTCTGCGTTTCGTTTCGGCTGTAATACGGATTTCCTGCAATCGTTTCTGCAGGGTATTTATTCTGGTTTTTATTTCTCGCCGGTCAATTTCTATCTGCTTTTCTCCAGGACCTCTGAATCCAATGCCACCTTGTATGCGGGAAAGATGTTTCCAGCGATTCTTTAAGCGTGAAAAACTATATTCCAGTTGCGCCAGTTCCACTTGCAGTTTTGCCTGTTTTGTTCTGGCATGCGAAGCAAAGATATCCAGGATCAATTCCGTTCTATCTACCACATTACATCTGGTTCGATTTGCAATATTCCTCGCCTGCGAAGGAGTTAGTTCCTCGTTAAATATCAAGGTTTGCACCTGTTTCTCACGGGCTGACTTCGCAATCTCCTCCAATTTGCCTGAGCCAACATAGGTTGTAGTAACTGGCTTGCTCAGGTGCTGAATAAATTTTCCTTTCACGGCAACATCTGCGGTTCTCGCCAGCTTAAAAAGCTCTTCAATTGATTTATTAAATTGTTCCTCATTTTCTTCCTTGTACCAGAGACCAATAATGAAGACACGTATGACTGGAGTTTCTATTTTTATCGTATCTTTCTCCTCAAATGATATTGTTTTTTCTAATTTTCATAAACCAGAACTTTTTTATTTGTCTGTCGCCAATTATTATATTCTTCTTTGATCTCCATCAGCCAAAGTGTTTTCCGATCATCACTTTCAAAGGTGATCACGTCCATAAAGTGCATTTTACCATCTTTACCTTTAAAGCTTTTCTGAGGTAACTCCACTTCAATCTGCCCATTACGACTCAAAATGGTGATCTCATTGATTAAAATACCTTCCTGAATCTCTAACACTGCTCTGGCTTCAACTATGCCTGATGAAACGTCTCGAAATCTGATTTTCATATTAACCTCAATTAATTTATTCACAAATCCAATAATCTGTAGTTATTTTCATTTGTCCAGTCATTTCTAATACGGACTTTTCTGATAAATTGATTCATCATACTGACCAATTTCTTTTAGCATATCTATAAACCATTTCTGAGTAATATCAAAAGGTTTACCACCACGAATTCTGCCGAATTCTATGCAGCGCATACTTCCATCTGCTTCATCAATGCCTACTACACCACTTTGCCCATTTAATCCAAATGTTACGGCTTGATCTGCTGTCTTCATTATTAACTCAAGGTCTGCTTTATTCGGAGCTGCGGATCTGGCAAAATAACCACTCTTTTGTACCAGCACTTTATCTGCATCTAATTCATTTTTCAGTCGTTTGGCAAACCATTGACCAGGATTAATTTCATCTAATCTCACGTGATGGAAGGCATCGCGAGGCACTTCCTGTCCCATGGATTCCAGTTCTGTGACAATAGTTTCTTCTCCTGCTCCTTCTGCCAGAAATATATTTACGCAATCATGCTCATCCATCACTTCTTTCAGTCTTTTAACTTCGTCACCGAAATCAATCAGCAGTTCTGGAATATAAATAGCATGAATATCCCAGCGTTGCCTGGAGAGGTTAGTGATCAAAGGGAAAAAAGTTCTCTGATCAAGTTTCTGACGGTAGAGAAATGCTGAATATGCAGTTAACCAGCCGCAATGCCTGCCCATCACTTCGTGAATGATCAAGTGGCGGCTGCTGGTAGTATTCTCATTGGCAATGTTGGCAAAGAAATTAGCGGATTGTTCAGCAGCAGTCCAGGCACCCAAAGTCTGGGCGATGGGGAAGACGTCATTATCTACAGTTTTAGGGATTCCCACTACTGTGAGTTCATAGTCATTTTGTTCAAGATAAGCAGCCAGTTCAGCAGCAGCAGTATTCGTATCATCTCCGCCTATCGTATGCAAAATCGTTATGCCATCTTCTTTTAACCGCAAAGCAGCAACTTCAAGTGGATTCTCTCCTGGTTTTATGTAACCTTTCTTAAGGCAATCTTTTACGTTAGATAGTTTAACTCTGCTATTACCTAATAAACTGCCACCAAAACCATAAAGCATCTCAGCAACATGAGGTAACGATTTACTCAGTTCCAGTTTCTCATTTGTCAGTAAACCCCTATAACCATATTTATATCCCAGGATTTCTATATCAGGAACCAGTTTGATATATTGTCTGATCAGGCGTCCTACAGCAGATGACAAGCAAGGTGCCAGCCCTCCTGATGTTAAAATTCCTACCTTTGGTTTATTCACTAATCCTCCTAAACTTCGATTCAATAAATTTCCCAGTTGTTAAATTTTTTACCTTGATTTTTTTGTCAATACTTGTGAATATCACTTATTCTCCCAGGCACATTCCAATCCCACGGGCAGTATGAATCAGAGCGGAATCAAGCTTAACATAGTTATAGTATTTTATGGCATCCAGAATAGGTACACTCACAAACTCGGGATATTTATAGGAAACCATTTTACCGAATTCCTGGTTCAGCACCATTTCGAAGGCTTTCACTCCAAAGCTGGTTGCCAGTATGCGGTCAAAAGCTATAGGAATACCCCCTCTTTGTAAATGACCAAGTACAGAAACTCTAACATCTGCTGCGATACCGGTTTTCTGCAATTCATACGCCAGCCGGTGACCAGCACCACTTAATCGGAAGTTTTCATAACCTGGCTCATTAGCTATATAACCCGCCTGTTCTCCTCCCACTGGTTTAGCACCTTCTGATATCACGATCACTGCGAAACCAGATTTGCCGTCAGAGCGAGTTTTCAGCAGCTTTGTCAGGTTATCTATCCTGTATGGTATCTCTGGAATAAGGCAGGCTTCTGCACCACCGGCAATGGCAGCATTCAAAGCTATCCAGCCAGCTCCACGACCCATCACTTCCAGAATGAATATCCGGTGATGGCTGGCAGCAGTTGTCACCAGTTTATCTACTGCTTGAGTAGCAGTTTCCACCGCTGTCTGATAGCCAAATGTCATATCTGTGGAAGATAGATCATTATCGATTGTCTTAGGCACGCCAATTATATTGACTCCCTTTTCATAAAGCTTTTGCGATATCGCTTGCGAACCGTCTCCACCAATATTTATCACTGCCTGAATATTCAGTTTCTGCATTGTCTTTATCATTTCGTCTGAGACATCAAAGGCTTGCCAGTTGCCATCATCTAACTGAACAGGCCAATTAAAAGGACCACCTTTATTAGTTGTACCGATTATGGTTCCACCTTTAAAATGGATTCCAGCTACAGCTGTATCATCAAGTCTCATCAGTCGGATCGGGCTTTCCAAAAGTCCGTTAAAAGCATTATAACTACCCCAGATTTCCCAATCTTTATCCATATCTGCCCGTTTTACTATGGCTCGAATCACCGCATTTAATCCCGGACAGTCACCTCCACCGGTCACAACCAAACATTTCTTTTTCATTATTTTCCCCTTGTTTACATATCAAAGTACAACGTATGCTGAGCTACTGGTCCAAAGCTTTGCCGGTGACAGGGTGTAATCCCATGTTGTTCTATTGCCAGCAAATGCTCTCTGGTACCATATCCCTTATTCCTGCAAAAACCATATTCCGGAAAAGACTTATCCAGCTCAATCATAATATTATCTCTATATACCTTTGCCAAAATAGATGCTGCAGCTATGGCAGAAACCTTCTGATCACCTTTCACAATAGCTTCTGCACCTCTCTCTTTCAGATTTGCAGGCAGACGATTACCATCTACCAGGATCATGCCCTGCATCTGTAATCCCTGATATACCTGCTGCATTCCTTTCATCGTTGCGTGTAGAATATTTAATTCTTCAATTTCTTCTACAGATACAGTGATTATCTTATATTCAATAACTTCCTCCATTATTAGAGGATAGAGTTCTCTTCGTTTCTTATCACTTAATTTTTTGGAATCATCCAACCCTGATATCTCGAAGTTTGAACTTATAGTAACTGCTGCAACTACTAAAGGTCCCGCAAGTGGTCCCCTGCCTGCTTCATCTATTCCTGTAATAAAATTATAAGTCGCAAAATAATAGTTATCAAGTTCAAGCATTATCATTTTCCACTACGAAGAATAACCTCTCATACACATCGTCAGCAATGGCGTAATCTTTCGGAAAAACTTTGTGACTGTTTTCACCGGCTAACCGATAAACACCCAGAAGTTTTAATCCTGCTTCCTTTATATATTCTATGATATTTGCAACTGTATATATCTTCTGAATGTGGTGCTCATCATATCTTTGATACAAATTACCTTCTGGTATAAAGAAAGTTATGTGATTACTTTGCAGCAATTTCTCTCTATCAAATTCACTTTCATGAATAACATATCCCTGCTCATTATCTTCTATATTAACGAATCCGTCAAAATTCTCCTGACAATTACGGATCGTGGAAATATCGAAAATAAACATCCCTCCTGGTTTCAAAGAGTTAGATACATTAGTCAGCAATTTAGGGATATCCTCTGGATGCTTGAGATAATTCAGGCTGTCAAATAGGAGCAGAATTATATCATACTCACTAATTCCCGACGGCTCCAGCATGTCAGCCTGATGATAATTAGCTGCAAAAGGTTTGGTTCTGGCTATTTGCAGCATTGCTGCAGAAATATCTGTGGCATCTACGACAAGACCCCGCTGTACCAGTCGACTGGCTATGTTTCCTGTACCGCAGGCTAATTCTAATACCCGCTCAGGGTTGTGCTTATGGCTCCGCCTGTATCGCTGTAGAACAAAGTTTACCCAACTGTCATAATCCACATGCGCCATATATTCATCATAATATCTGGCAAATAAACTATATGCCTGTTTTTCCATTAATTACCTCTCTTTCCCAATCTTTGGGAGTATTAACTAATGTAAAGCTATTTCTCCAGATATTTCATTACTCGCATTATAACCAGATATTTTTGCCTAAAATTCTTATTTTGTTCTTGACAGTTTTTACTACTGAAGGCTTTTAGGATTTCACATAACGAGCGGGAATAGCTCAGTGGTAGAGCGCAACCTTGCCAAGGTTGATGTCGCGGGTCCGAGTCCCGTTTCCCGCTCCACTTTGTTTTTATAATGGCGACATCGCCAAGTGGTAAGGCAAAGGTCTGCAAAATCTTCATCCCCGGTTCGAATCCGGGTGTCGCCTCCAAATTCCTGCCGGAGTGGTGGAATTGGTAGACACAAGGGACTTAAAATCCCTCGAGCTTCATGCTTGTGCCGGTTCAAGTCCGGCCTCTGGTACCATATAAAAGTCGGGTTAATACCCGACTTTTTTTTTTATACTTCAAAAACTCCTGACAGGTTAGTATTTCCAATCACATTAAAGGGTATGCCGCATGTAACCACAAATCTTTCCTTAGGTTCTGCTATTTTTGCTGCCAGTAATTCTTCTTTCGCTATTTTTATCACGTCCAGCAGGCTGTTTGCAGCTGCTATCTGGATAGGATTTATTCCCCAGCTAAGGCTAAGTTCCCGGCAGGTTTTCTCAACCTGAGAGAGAGCAATTACTTCTACTCTGGGCCGAAATCTGCAAACTTTTCTGGCAGTGGAGCCACTCATAGTGAAGCATACAATAGCCCTTGAATTTGTTCTATAAGCCAGCCGGCAGGCGTTATCTGCCACATTCAGGTCAGCTGAAAGAGTTTCATTTTCTGAAAGCGCATTAAAATCATAGTTCTGATTCAGGTTTTTCTCTACTTCAATTGCTAATCTGGTCATAGTACTCACCGCTAAAACAGGATTTTTACCTATTGCAGTTTCTTCTGAGAGCATCACGGCATCTGAGCCATCCAGGATAGCATTTGCCACATCAGTGACTTCCGCTCTGGTAGGTCGCGGATTCTCTACCATGGAAACAAGCATCTGAGTAGCTGTGATTACCGGTTTACAGGCTTTATTCGCCAGCTTGATCAAATTCTTCTGAATTGTTGGTATCCTTTCAAAGGCTACTTCTACTCCTAAATCACCCCGAGCTATCATTATCCCGGCAGATTCCGCCAGAATGTCTTCGATATTGTCCAATGCTTCCGGCTTCTCAATTTTTGCTATTAGGGGAATATTGCCTCCCTGACTGGTAATAAATTCTTTTACTTCCCGAATATCCCTGCCGTTGCGAACAAAGGAGATTGCCATAAAATCCACTCCTGCTGCAATCCCGAATTTGATATCTGCTTTATCTTTTTCGCTTAATAACTCAAGGCCAGAGCTGGATGTAGGCAGACTGATCCCTTTACGGCTGGATATATACCCTTCATTTTCTATGCGGCATTTCACATTTCCACTTTCCACCTGGCTTACTTTTAGCTCTACTAGCCCATCATTAAGCAGTATCCGGTCACCAGCGTGCACAAAACGGCTGAATCCAGCCAGATTTACTGTTACCTGTCGGGCGTTACCCAATATTTGCTGCTCCGTTAAGAAAAATTCTTCTCCACGACGCAAAAACACCTGATCATTTTCAATTTCACCGATCCTGATCTTAGGTCCTGCAATATCCTGTAATATTCCTATCTGATTATTGATGTCAAGCTTTCGAATGATCTCTATCACTTTCTGATGTTCTTCATGACTGCCATGTGAAAAATTTAAACGAGCCACGTTCATGCCTGAGTCCATTAACTGTTTGATGATCTCACTGCTGTTACTGGCAGGTCCAATTGTTGCCACAATTTTAGATTTCTTGAGCATATATACCTCCTTACACATCTTTTTTAAAACATTATTATCTGTAGTATTACGATACCTGTCAGATTGACAGTCAAGTATAAGATATCGCAAATTTGCATTTTCGCTTTGATTATAAAGCTCTTTTCTTCATTTAATCCCCGTGTTTGAATGCTCATTGCTGCCTGCTGTGAATATCTCGTCGCACTTACCAATATAGGAATAATATAAAAATTAAATAAAGGCTTCCTATTATACCGCATCAAAGCTGCTTCCTGAATCCGCTGATGCTCAGCCCGAATATTGCCAATGGAATTAAATGCTATTAATAACGCATAACCCCAGCTGACCGGAAATCTCAGATTCTGAATCAGGCTATAGACCAGTTTATCATATTCCAGTGCTGTCAAAAAACTGAATGAAAGTAATGATAATACCCCTGCCCGTACTGTTAAATACAAACTCATATTCAAGCGGTAACTGTCAAATGCTCTGCCCAGTATCATTACCTGAGAACCGCTGATCCCTTCACGCAGATGCAAATAACTCGTGATAAATAACGATATACTGGGTAGTAGCAGAAAGAGTATAAAATAACCGATAAATTTCCAGCGAATTCTGCCTGTTATCTGCAATTGCAGCCAACTCAATACTAACAAAAATATGCACGTCTGCCAGGTAGATGCCGCCAGTACTGCGATTGTGTAGGCAAAGGTCAGAAAAAATAACACCAGATCATTAATTCTAATCGCTTTCTGCTTCATTATTCTGCTATCTGCTGCAATTTACCAGCTTTCAATTCGAAAGTTCGAGTACTCAATGCCTGTAAAAAGGCATTATCATGGCTGACTATTATTATTCCCAATCCTTTATCCCTCAAACTGCCTAATAATTTTATCAATTTCTGTTTATTTATAGTATCCTGACCAAAGGTTGGCTCATCCAGAAGTAATATCCGTTTATCCACATTACATACAATTGCGGTGGAAAGTCTTCGTTTCTCTCCTTCGGAAAGTGTGAATGGACTTTGCTGTTTCTTTCCCAGAAATTCTTCCTGCAGGCCGGTAATAATGTTTTCTGACAGTTCCTGCTCTATATTATTATATAGAAAGTGGTTCTCAGGATTTTGAAAAAGCATTCCAATATCATTATTTAATATTCTGCTGCCTTTTGTTGTGATTTTTTCACCCTGCAGTATTATCTCACCGGTATATTTTTTTTGCAAGCCGGATATTATCCGCAGTAAGGTGCTCTTTCCACTCCCGTTTCTACCTCTGATTGCAATTATCTCACCTTGCCGGATTTCCAGATTGATCCCTGTTAATAATTCCTTATCCGAAAAAGAAAATCTGATGTTATCTAATTTCAGTAATATCTTTCCGGTAGTAGTTCTTTTCAGGTGGGGGAGAGGTGATTGCCACTTGATGGATTCAGCAGCTTGATCAATTACTTCTCCTTGAGTATCCAGATGCAGGTTACGGGTGATAATATCTCGCAGATAATTCAGGTTATGTTCCACAAAGATTAGCGTTTTTTCTGCCTGATAATCTTTGATAATTGACATTATTTCCAAAGCTGATTCCGGATCCAGAAAAGCAGTCGGCTCATCAAGCATTAATACATCAGGATGTGTCATCAATATTGACAGCAAAGTTACTTTCTGTTTTTCGCCTCCGCTTAAGCTACTCGTTTCACGCTCAAGAAGTTCCTCTATACCAAGCCTTTGAGACCATTCACTGATTTGATTTCGTATCTCATTTACTGCGAATCTTTTATTCTCCAGTCCAAAGGCAAGCTCTTCTTTCACACTCCGGCAAAGCATTTGAGCTGCCGGATTCTGCAGGATTAAGCCGGCTTTGCCTTTTATTTGCTCAGGATAATGAATTATTGACTTTCCCCTGTAAAGTATATCACCCTGAATTTTGCCATACACGTTTTCCGGGATCAAGCCCATTAGTCCATATAATAAAGTGCTTTTGCCACTACCACTGGCTCCGGATAGCAAAATTCGTTCTCCTCGACATATCTCATGCCTGCCCCGCCAGGCAATTATAGTCCTGCTTTCCGGATATGTAAACCGAAAATCATTGATGTTATATTCCATTTCCTGCTCAGATAATATGTCTGGTTATCTCAAACTGGTTCAATACACCGGTATTTTTTAACTGGTCAGCAATATATTTTGCTACAAATCCGCCCAGAATTGCTCCACTGATCAGAAAGCCCAGCAATTGGATAAGATTGAATTGCCAGTTCAGTAGATAATATTTATAATAAAAATAATCGAAAAAGAAAGAGAAAAACGCTGCTAATGCTCCCGCTACTGCCATTCTACCGGCTGTTAAGCTTCTATAGCTCAGTGCCAGAAAAAATAGCTCGACCGGTAAACCCTGCACTACTCCCCACAAAATGGAGGTTAAGCCCCATCTCGCAATAAATGCCTGGATAAATGCCGGAATCAGCTCTCCTAATAAAGCACTACCCGGCTTGCGGATGATATAGCCAAAAAACATCGCTCCCATCAACCAGAAACCAGAGATTAGATATTTAAATCCAAAGGGCTGTAAAAAGGGCTCCAGTATATCATAGATAAAGGTAAATCCCCACCAGAAAACTCCTAAGGCTATCGAGAGTACACAAATTAATATTATCTCATTTATTTTCATTCTTTTCACTATTATACTTCTCCTTTCAATTATCCTCACATTTTATACCCCGCATTCGTCAAGCAAAAAGCATGATGATCCTAAAAACTTATTAAATCTTTGACACTAAACCAGAATTTCTTATTTTTTCCTGAGGAGATAGATATGAAAAAACATTGGCAGATATTTTTCTGTGACCAGGATGACAAATATTGCACAATAACAGATTTCCTGGAGTCTTTGCCGACTGATGGACAGATCAAAGTTCTCAAATTCCTGGAGTTACTTAGTGATAATGGTCCCTCACTGCGAAGACCATATAGTGATATTCTCTATGATGGCATTCATGAACTTCGACTGCGGATTGGTAAAATTTATGCACGTATTCTTTATTTCTTCGTTTATGGTGATTTTATTATCCTGCAATCCGGCTTCCAGAAAAATACTGACCGTACTCCTGATAGACTGGTGAAACAGGCAGTTTCATACCGCAACCACTTTCTGGAAAATTATTCAAAAAATGAATTGAAGGAGAACCTGAATGCGCCAATTTGATAAATATCTCCAGGATAAACTAAAAAATAAAGAGTTTTGCCAGGCTTATAATGATAACTGCAATATCTGTCAGACTGTTTGGGAAATTGTTGATACTTTTCTCAATACTGGAAAGTCCTATGCCGATCTGGCAGTAGAAACAGGGATCAGCGAAACTGAGTTATTAGATTTTGCAGAAGGTGATAACTGCCAGGCTCACATCATCAATACTCTCTGCCAAAAATTTAATATTCCACTTCCAGCTTACTGTCCCCGCTTTACATTTTGATTCAGTTTCACTGCTAATATCATTTTCTTATTAGCTTCAATAGGGGAGACCTGCATAAATCATCCCCCACCTGTAATAATTGTGAACTCAGTTAACGCAGTCAACAATGTTAACAGGATTGCAGTTAAATGCCTACGTCCGTGTATTTTCAAATGGGGTGCGATTACCACTACAATAAATAGGTAATTGCAAAAAAAAAAATGACTATCCGTATAGCTCCGCATAAGTAATTCCGCAAGAATTTGTACAAGCCGTAATTACTCTGTCTAATAACTCATTCTCATGAAATCTCCTATTCAACCTGTAGCAGAATTCATCAAGATATGACTG
>JAIPGP010000022.1 GCA_021735645.1 Candidatus Cloacimonadota bacterium | reverse complement strand
ATTTGTGTTTCCCAATCTCATTAACACCAGATTTCAATCTGGTGTTCAGAATAGCATAAAATAGGGTTAGTGGTTTCAACCACTTCATAATAATTAAGTGTGCTGCTATGATATTAATACACTGTATCTTACTTAAATACATGATGAAGTCACTGAAGTGACTATACTTCGTTTGTTTATCTTAACCACCAACTGAAGTTGGAGGTTAATGAGATTGATGTTTGGCAGTATATTCAGCGATGCTACATTCGCGATTAATTTCGGGGTAAATGCCTATCAATTATCTGTAAGCTTGACAGTAAGGGAGCGTTACTGTCAATTGCATAAGGAGAATAAATGAAAGGTAAAGCTTTAGTACAAAGCGTGTTAGAAGAAAATGGCATTGCTGATATTGATTCCAAAATGAAGCAGCTCAACCAGTATGTGGAGTTGCTGATGGAGTATAATATACAGGTTAATCTTATATCCCGTCGGGCAGATGAATCAGATATCTGGATCAGTCACATATTTGACAGTCTGCTTCCTGTAGGCATAATGCCTTTAGATGGCAAAACCGTCTTAGATTTCGGCACAGGTGGAGGTTTACCAGGTATTCCATTGAAAATAATATTTCCTGCGTGCCATATGTATTTGCTGGACTCCCGCCAGAGAAAAATGGAGGCAGTGAAAAATATAATAAAAAAACTTGACCTGCCAGAATGCCTGTCAATTTGTTCTCGTTTAGAGTTATTAGATAAAAGCTGGCAAAGTTACTTTGATGTAATCGTCTGCAGGTCAGTGAAAATTGAAGAGAAGTACTGGAAGTGGTTATATAAACTGAGTAGTGAAGCTGGCAAAATATATTTGTATAAAGCTAAGAAACTGGAAGATGTGGAGATGTTGGTTAATATTATCAAGCATGACATCTCACATGAAATGATCGGGACAAGAGTATTGATAGAACTAAAAAAGGAAGATGTTCCACGTGGAACATAAGTAAAATAATGGCAAAAGTAATAGCAATAGTGAATCAGAAAGGTGGAGTGGGGAAGACAACCACAGCCATTAATCTCTCAGCGGCTTTGGGTATTTTTGAGAAGAAAACCCTGTTAATAGATTTTGATCCTCAGGGAAACAGCTCAAGTGGTCTTGATATTGATAAAACTCAGGCTACTATCTATGAAGCTTTAATCGGGAAAAAGACAATTAATGATGTTACTTGTGATTATAAGGAACTAAAAGACCTGTTTGTGGTACCTGCCAATGTAGATTTATCAGGTGCAGAAATTGAACTGGTGCGGGAATTTATGCGGGAAACAAAAATGAAATCCGCCCTGGAGTCAATAAAAGCCGATTATGAATTCATCATCATTGATTGCCCGCCATCATTGAGTTTATTGACTGTGAATGCCTTAACTGCCTGTGATGAAGTGATAGTGCCAATTCAATGTGAATATTATGCTCTGGAAGGAGTAGCTCAACTGATGACCACTATTAATATGGTACGCAAATCTTTGAATCCCACTTTGAACATTCTGGGGATTCTGCTGACTATGTTTGACCGGCGTTTGAACCTGTCGCGCCAGGTGGCTCGAGAAGTTCGCAGATATTTTCAAAACAAGGTTTTCGATACAGTTATCCACCGGAGTGTAAAATTATCGGAAAGTCCCAGTTTTGGTAAATCAATTTTTCATTATGATATATCCTCCACAGGATCAAAAGGCTATTTGGATTTAGCGAAGGAAGTAGTAAAACGATGTCAAGAGAAAGCTTAGGTAAAGGATTAGATGCCTTGTTCTCCAGCGGTCCGGAATCAACCGACCGTACTACAGGCATAACTACTCTGAAAATAGATAGTATTATACCAAACCGTTATCAACCCCGCAAGTTCTTTGATGTGGAAAAACTGGCAGAACTGGCTGAATCCATGAAAGTGAATGGCATACTCCAACCGGTGATAGTTACGAAAAACGCTGACAGCCAGTATGAGCTTGTCGCTGGAGAACGTCGTCTGGAAGCAGCCAAACTGGCTGATATCTCCGAAATACCTGTGATCATTCGCAGTATCACTCCTCAGGAGCAATTGCAGTTTGCCATTATCGAAAATATTCAGCGGGAAGACCTGAATGCTATAGAAGAAGCAAAAGCATATCAGCAATTAAGCGAAGAATTTGGTCTTACTCATACGCAGATCAGCGAAGTGGTAGGTAAAGAGCGAACTACTGTGTCCAATCTAATCAGACTGTTGAAGCTGGATGATAAGATTCAAATAATGATCATGGAAGGTAAAATCACATCCGGTCATGCCCGGGCGATTCTACAGGTTCCACCTGACAATCAGCAGGAATTTGCCAGCCTTATCTATAAAAAACAAATGTCTGTCCGCATGGCTGAAGAATATGCCCGTAAATTAGTCGCAAAAAACGGTGTTGAAAAGCCCAAAAAGACTTTACGCAGTGAAGACTTCACCCGGATTAAGAGCTGGGAAAAACAATTGCATAATGAATATTCCTGCCGGGTTAATATCACAAAGAAGAATGATAAAGGCAGAATTAGCTTCTTTTTTAATTCGCAGCAGGAAATGGAAAAAATTCTGGAGTCTTTGAAAAACAGTAATGAATAAGCCCTGTTATTATCTACTGATAATTTTTTTGATTATTAGTGTTATTTTCCTGATGGATTTTATGAAAATTAAAAAAGAACTGGCTTTATTGAAACAGAAGCAGACAATTACTGAAACGAACAATACTGCTCAAAGTAATGAAATGAAGCAGCAAACAGACAATTTGAAGGATTATAAAGGAATACTGGAAAAATATATTAAAGAACAAAATAGCCAACCTGATAATCAACGAGAAAGCAATTCAGGGTCCAGATTTATACCTGATATACGACCTGTTTCGGAAGAGGCAGTGATCAGTCAGACATTTTCTGCCAGTCATCCTGGCATAGATTTGGCAGCATCTACTGGCACGGAAATAATAGCTACAGCTGCCGGCAGGGTAGAAGCATACGAAAATGATGACTACTTTGGTAATCTGCTCGTACTGGAACATTTTAACGGATATTATACATATTACGGTCATCTTGAGCAGATATATACCGCTACTGGCAGGTTCGCAGAAAAAGGTGAAGTGATCGGCACTGTAGGCTCTACGGGATTCAGTACTGGACCACATTTGCATTATTCTATCCAGAAAGACGGCTTATTTATCGACCCACTAAGTTTGATGAAAAGGTAAGATCATGAATAATAAAAATAAAGACGTTAGAAAAGAGCAGTTATTAGCTGAAATGAGAATGAAAGATTATGGTTTTATCAAATATCTATCTTTAGCAGGTCAATTGGGCTTAGTTATGATTATCAGTATATTGATCTGTTTTTTTTTGTCAAGATACCTGATAAAAGCATTGGGAATTGGACAAATCTGGCAGGTTCTGGGAATTATCATGGGAATATTTACGGGAATGCTCGGATCTTATAAATTGCTTAAAAATGTGATTACGAAAAGTGAATAAAGTGTTCAATAATAAAGAATTTATAGTAATTTTACTTAGATTAATTAGCTTGACAAACATCATTGCCTTAATTTTTTTGCCTATGATGCCAAGGCAGAGTTTGAGCTGGATTTGCGGAGCTACTCTTAGTCTCTTCAATATCTGGTTAATGTCGCTTAAGATAGAGAAAAGTCTCTATGCAAGTTCAAAGAAAGCGAGGTTAATGGCATATAAGGATTTTAATTTCAGATATTTAATCCTTATTGCTGGTTCTATTCTGGCTGTAAAGTATCTAAGCCTGAATATTATAATATTTGGGGTAGGATTATTGTCGGGACAGATTTGGATATTTATATTATATCTAATCAGGTTTCACAAAGGCAGTGAGAAACAGGAGTAAAAATGGCAAAAAAGAAGGGAAACCTGAGATGGGTTTTTCTCATATTTATACTTATAGAATTAGCATTAGTGCTTATAAGCTCTGGTTTTAATAAAAAATTAGAGATAGGATTTGATTCTGGGAAACTGGTCTTCAGAAATATTCCAGGTCATTATGACCTTCAAGATAAAATCACTGAGGATTTTCAGCGAGATGAATTTCTAGTTAAAAATACTCGTTTACATTTATATGAAATTCACGACTTTCAGAAATTCACGGAATCCCTGACTATGGATAATCCTTTTATGAATAAGGCATTTAGTGTAATTAATGAAGGATTGCAAAATAATATAAAAAACTCTGACCCGATCTGGAATTACAGCAATAAAACTGAATTGATCAACGAATTAAATAAGAATGTGATCGGCAATCAGAAATTTTATGAAGCTAAATTCAAAGATTATATCAAAGATGTCTCCCCTGAAACAGATTATTACTTAACTGAATTGGCAAAAGCCGAATCTAACTTGACTCCCCTAGATCATGCCCGTTTAAACCGAATAATTTTCGAAAAGTTTATACCTGAGACTATACTTGCAAGACAAGAGTATTTACCCGGTATTTATGGCAGTTACAAAGCTTATCAGATATTCAGGACTTTATTTGGTGAAGCTTCAGCATTAGGTGCATTTTATCTTATCAGAATGCTGTTTATTGTTGATTTTATATTTATTCTATTAGTCATCTTCCTGAAGAAGAGTCTTTCTGGTAAGCCTTCCAAGGGCCAATTGATCATGGAAATGATCTATAATACCTTTGAGGAATTTGTTTCCGACACACTTGGAAAAGACAAACTTCATTTCACTCCTTATATTGTAACCATATTTTTGTTTATCTGGATATGTAATATGGTGGGATTGATTCCGATTCCTGGTTTCATGGAACCTACCAGAAATATTAATGTCCCATTGGGAATAGGAATAATCGTGATACTCGTAGTTCATTTTACGGCAATCAGAGTAAAAGGTATTTGGGGTCATTTTGAACATTATTTAAATCCCATAAAAAATCCTCTTGCTGCCCTGGATATTGTAAGTGAATTTTCCAAAGTGATATCAATATCTTTCAGACTGTTTGGAAATATCCTTGGTGGGGCTATTATCATCGTGGTTGTCTCTTCCTTAGTGAGTTATATAGTTTTACCAGTTGGTTTGAATTTATTTTTTGGTATATTTGTTGGGACAGTGCAGGCTTTTGTTTTTACAATGCTGGCATTAACCTATATTGGTGTAGAGATTTCGGAGTAGCAAAAATATGATTTTTACAATGGAAACAATACAAATAGCTGCCTTTCTGGGTGCTGCACTCAGTGTTGGGATTGCTTCTATTACCTGTGGAATGGGTGTTGGCTATATTGCCAGTGCAGCCTCTTATGGCATTATGAGACAACCAGATTCACATGATAAGCTATTTAGAGCTATGTTCATTGGTCAGGCAGTTACTGAGACTGGTGGAATATTCTCGCTTGTGATAGCTCTGCTACTTATGTTTGGCGGATTTGATGTAGTTGAAGGTGGCTGGTTCAGATTTGCAGCTTTATTATCAGCAGGAATCGCTGTTGGATTAGGTTCTCTGGGACCTGTTACTGGAGCTGGATACGCAGGTGGACAAGCTTGCCATGCTATTAGCAGAATGCCCAGGCAATCAAATTCTATCCTTGGGTATATGCTGATAGGTCAGGCGTTAGCACAGACATCCAGTATATTTGCTCTACTGGTTAGTTTATTATTATTATATTCAACACCTTTGCAGGATAGTATCCCAAATCTCACTGCGGGACATATTCTTTTAAGATCTGTTGCATATATAGGTGCAGGACTGGCTATAGGAATAGGAACTATTGGTCCTGGAGTTGGTATTGGCAATGTCGCCGGAAAAGGCTGCCGAATGATCGGAAAATTTCCCAGGCAGAAATCACATATCATGCGGACAATGTTTCTGGGAGCAGCTGTATCACAATCTACTGCCATCTATGCGCTTGTAGTATCATTTTTATTAATATTTTCAGTAAAATAGTATGAATAGAAAATATAAACGGAGGAAAATATGGATCAATTAGCAAGAGCTGCTGCACTTTTAGGTGCAGGAATCGCTATGGGAATTGGAGCACTGGGACCTGGTATTGGTGAAGGATTTGTGGCTGGGAAAGCCTGCGAAGGTATTGCGAGAGCACCCGAACACGCCAGTTTGATCACCAGAACAATGCTCGTAGGTCAGGCTGTATCAGAATCTACTGGAATTTATTCTCTGGTAATCGCACTACTGCTTATCTTCTCAACCTGATATTTTAATCGTAAATTAGCATAACTAAGGAAGTAGCATGATCAGTATTGATTATTCGATGATAATCGTAATTCTGAATTTCATTCTTCTGCTGATAGTACTTAATAAACTGCTTTTCAAGCCTTTGAAGCAGTTTTTAACTGATAGACAGAAAAGTGTTCAGCAGGAAATAGATCAGGCAAAAGATAAGCATAAATCAGCCGATGAATTACTAAAGCAGAGAGATGAAGAACTTAAAAAATCATCTGAAGATATCAGAGAACTTAACCAGAAGGCAAAGAAAGAAGCGGAACGTAAAGCTGATGACATATTGCGAGAAGCCAAGGAAAGAAAGATACACATAATGCAGGAAACTGAAGATCAATTGGCTCATAAGCAGGAAGTTGCCCAGCAACAGATTGAGCAGGAGATTGCGGTTCTTGTTTCTGATTTGACTGCTAAATTGCTTAATAAAAAAGTCGATGATGAGCAGGATAAGGATTTGATTGAGTATATCATCAAAGAAGGTAAATAGTTGAATGACTTATTAATTATCAAGAAATATGCAAAATCAGTTGCAGAGGTTATGGAACATGAAGAATATCAAATCTGCCTGAAAGATGTTGAAACCTTGAAAGCACTCTTTATTGAGCAGCCTAAATTAATTGAAATATTAAAAACCAGACTGGTTAGTAAGCAGCAAAAAACCCTTCTGATCAGAGAGGTAGTTAATACTCTGCATTTTAGCGAGATGTGGGAAAAACTATTTTTTTTGCTGATACATCACACTCGATTCCATCAGATAGTAAATATTCTCAAGGAATTAGAGCGAGAAATCTATAATAAGCAGAATGCTTTGGTAGTAAGATTGAAGCTGGCACACAAACAGGATAAATCCACCACTGATAAGATAATTACGTATTTAGAAGGGATTTATAAAAAAGAAGTAATCGCTGATATCGAGTATGATCCAGAGCTGCTGGGTGGTTTTTATGCAGAATCTGATACGATGATTGTGGATGGATCACTCAAGAATAATTTAAAAATCTTTGTAACAAAAAAACAACCAAAACAGGTATAAATGAGGTTAAGATGAAAATCCAACCTGATGAAATCAGCTCGATAATTAAAGAGAAAATTAGCTCTTTTAAATTCGAGATTGACATCGCTGAGACAGGAATAGTTATCCAGGTAGGTGACGGAATCGCCCAGGTGCATGGTTTAAATAATGTGATGACCAGTGAAATGCTGGAATTTCCTAATGGCGTCATGGGTATGGCACTTAATCTGGAAGAAACCAATGTAGGCTGTATTCTCTTTGGTGAGACCAGTAAAGTAATGCAAGGGGATATTGTCCGCAGAACGGGTAAGATTTTGCAGATCCCGGTAGGAGAAGCCCTTCTTGGAAGAGTCGTGAATGCTTTAGGGGAGCCTTTGGATGGCAAGGGTGAGATAGTATCAGAAATTAGTCAACCCATTGAACGTAAAGCTCTGGGCGTTATCCAGCGCCAACCAGTAAAAGAAGCACTCCAGACAGGAATAAAAGCTATCGATTCCATGATCCCTATAGGCAGAGGGCAGCGTGAATTGATCATTGGTGATCGCCAGACCGGGAAAACTGCTATCGCTATAGACACAATAATTAATCAGAGAGATAGTGACGTTTATTGCATTTATGTAGCTATTGGACAAAAGAATTCATCTGTTGCCAAGATAGTAAAGAAGCTCCAGGAAAATAATGCTATGGATTACACTATTGTGGTTTGTACATCAGCTTCTGATCCAGCTTCTATGAATTATATAGCACCTTATTCAGGCTGCACAATTGGTGAATATTTCAGAGATAAGGGCAAGCATGCCTTGATTATTTATGATGATCTTTCCAAGCATGCAGTGGCTTATAGAGAAATTTCCCTGCTGCTGCGCAGGCCTCCGGGCAGAGAAGCCTATCCCGGAGATGTATTTTATCTGCATTCACGTCTGCTGGAAAGAGCTTCCAAGCTTAACGATGATTTAGGCGGTGGTTCTTTAACAGCCCTGCCGATTATTGAAACTCAGGCAGAAGATATTTCCGCCTATATCCCAACTAATGTAATTTCAATTACCGATGGTCAAATATATCTGAGTAGTAAATTATTCCATTCAGGTCAAAGACCAGCTATTAATGCCGGTCTTTCCGTATCTCGAGTGGGAGGAAGTGCCCAGATCAAAGCAATGCGTGCGGTAGTTCAGCAATTACGTCTTGATTTGGCACAATTCTCTGAATTGCAGGCATTTGCCAAGTTCGGCAGTGATCTTGATAAGGCAACAATGGCTCAATTAAAACGTGGTGAGAGATTGCAGCAGATTTTGAAACAGGGTCAATATCAGCCAATCAGTGTTGCTAAACAGATATTTATTATCTTTATGGCAAATCAGGGATATCTGGATGATATTGAATTAGGTAGAATACCGCAATTAGAAGAAGATCTTTTTAATATCCTAGATCTACAGCATAAAGATTTCTTAAAAAAATTGCTCGAAAATGAGATCACAGATGAGATCACTGATGAAATGAAAGTTATCTGTGAAAAAGTTATAGAGAAATTTTAGGTTTTATCAATGGGTAACATCAGGGACATAAAAAGTAGAATTGGCAGTATCAGGAATACACGTCAAATCACTAATGCCATGAAAATGGTAGCTGCAGCCAAATTGCGCAAGGCTCAACAAGGCATTATTAAAGCCAGGCCTTATGCCGATAATATTAATCATATGCTCGCAACCATTAAATTTAAATCCCGGGAGACAGATTTAAAAATATTCGTGCAGCCTGAACCTACGGCAAAATGCGCCTTAGTAGTAGTTACAGCTGATCGGGGTCTTTGCGGTTCCTTTAATTCTTTTGTGATCAAGGCGGCTCTACAGTATTTAAAAGATCATCCAAACACTGACCTTTTCTGTATCGGTAAAAAAGGTACAGATATATTCAAAAAGAAGGACGTGAAAATAATCAAGTCATATACTGGTTTATTCAATGAAATGAATTTCAGCGTATCGTTAGACATTGCGAGTGATCTCAAGCATCATTTTTTCTCTAATGAATATGACCATATAGAAGTGATCTATAATGAATTTAAAAGCGTCATCCAACAGAATATAGTCCAAAAGCAGGTATTGCCAATCCCAGATATTAAGGTTCTGGAAGGAGTATCTCTGCTGGATTATTTGTATGAACCCGGTGAAGAAGAAGTAATTGAAGAATTGACAAATAAATATATCAATGTGGAGATATGGCGTATTCTGCTGGAATCATCTGCTGCTGAGCAGGGAACCAGAATGACAGCTATGGATAGCGCTACTGATAATGCTTCTGACCTGATCGAATCACTCACCTTGCAGTACAATATGGTACGTCAGGCAGCAATTACAAATGAAATTATTGAGATTGCTTCTGGTGCTGAAGCCCAGAATCAATAATAAGGGGATATAGATGAAAAACGGAAGATTATTGCAGATTATTGGGCCCACAGTGGATGTGGAATTTCCACAGGGGCATCTGCCAGCTATTTACAACGCCTTAATGATAAAAAGAGAAGATAATTCTGAACTCATTCTGGAAGTTCAATTGCATCTGGGTGAAAATAGAGTTAGATGTGTTGCGATGGATTCCACTGATGGTCTTGTAAGAGATCAGGAAGTAATTGATACGGGTAAATCCATTGAAATCCCAGTTGGTGAAAAAGTTTTAGGTAGAATGCTGAATGTAATCGGCAAGGCTATTGACGGTAAGCCTGAGCCAGAAACTGATATTAGATTGCCAATTCACAGACAGGCTCCTGCCTATGAGGATCTTTCCACAGAGGATGAGATACTGGTAACTGGTATTAAGGTGATTGACCTTATAGAGCCTTATTCAAAGGGTGGTAAAGTTGGTCTGTTTGGTGGAGCCGGGGTAGGAAAAACTGTGATTATTCAGGAATTGATCCGTAATATTGCTGTTGAACAGAGTGGTTATTCTGTTTTTGCTGGTGTGGGTGAGAGGACCAGGGAGGGAAATGACCTTTATCTGGAGATGATCCAGTCAGGTGTGATAGATAAGACAGCCTTGGTGTTTGGCCAGATGAATGAGCCTCCTGGAGCCCGTCAGCGGATTGGCTTGACAGGACTAACAATTGCTGAATATTTTCGTGATGTTTCTAAAAAAGATGTGCTGTTGTTTATTGATAATATCTTTCGTTTTACACAGGCAGGGTCAGAAGTTTCTGCTTTGTTAGGCAGAATGCCTTCAGCAGTTGGATATCAGCCCACATTAGCCTCAGAAATGGGTGAACTTCAGGAAAGGATCACTTCTACCAAGGATGGATCAATAACCTCTATACAAGCCGTCTATGTGCCGGCAGATGATTATACTGATCCTGCACCTGCAACCACATTCTCTCATCTGGATGCTACTACTGCTCTTTCACGCAGAATTGTGGAATTAGGTATTTATCCCGCAGTGGACCCACTTGATAGTACCAGTCGCATACTTGATCCCAAAATTATAGGTGAAGATCACTATTTTGTGGCACGTGAAACACAGAGGATAATTCAGAAATACCGAGAGTTACAGGATATTATTGCTATTATGGGAATGGATGAATTGTCCGAAGAAGACAAACTCACAGTTAATCGAGCCCGTAAACTGGAAAGATTTTTCTCACAGCCATTTTTTGTAGCTGAAGAATTTACTAATACTCCCGGAGTATATGTGCCATTAAGTGAAACTATAGAAGGTTTTAAGGCTATTATTTCAGGAGATTGCGATACCTGGCCAGAACAGGCATTTTTTTATGCTGGAAACCTTGAATCTGCTGAAAAGAAAGCTTCTAAAATGAAATAATATGGAAAAATTAAAGTTATTGATCATTCAGCCACAAAAGATATTTCTGGAAACCGAATTTGATGATATCATTATCCCCGGCAAGGACGGGGATTTTGGTGTCTTCTATGGACATACCCCTTTTATATCTGTCATCAGACCTGGTATATTAGAAATATATAATAATAGTGAGGTCACTAAATGTGCCATACATGATGGCTATGTTACTGTAGAAAATAATATTGTTACCATTCTTTGTGAAGTGGTAGAAAAAGCGGATGAGATAGATAAAACCAGAGCAGAAGCTGCCAAAGAGCGTGCTGAAAAGAGAATAAAAAGCAATCAGGACGAAGTAGACTTCCGTCGAGCTGAAATAGCGCTTAGAAAAGCGATAGCAAGAATTGCCATCAGCTAATTACTCCTCTGCTATCCTGAACATGAATTACCCTAAAACCCACTTTAATATCTTCATTATTCTGATATTATCAATATCGGTTACTTCTTTTGCTGAGTTCAAACAGGGTATGTATCTAAGAACTGATATTGTTGCCGGAGCTAATTTTGACAGTCTGCTAACTAGCGCTTCTGAAGCCGGGATCAATAATATTGTCTTTGATGTTAAAGACATGAAGGGTAAAGTATATGTTGACATTAAAAATTGTCCAACTCTGATTAGTAGAAGCGGTGACTTGAAAGTAGATATTGCTCATATCGTTGCTAAAATACATGCCCGAAAGATGACTGCTACAGCCCGTATGGTTGCTTTTCACAATACAAGAGCTGCTGAAGCAGATTCCACTATTTGTCCAAAAGATAGTCTCGGCAATCGCTGGATTGAAAGTGATCGCAAAGGGCCACAGTGGCTTGATCCCTCATTAAAAAATGTTCAAAGTGATTTGTTTAGTTTGATTGATTTAATAGTAAAAGCAGGTATAGATGAAATTCAGTTTGACTACATTCGCTTTCCCACCCAGGGAAACATAGATGCTGCCAGTTTTGAATTTATGCGGGAAAATGAACGGCGTTTATATAGAGATTCCACTTACACTCCTTTAACAAAGATGGACATTATCGCAGGTTTTCTGCATGATGTTAAAGAGCAGAACAAGCATAAGAAAGTAAAATTTACCGCCGATATATTTGCCATTGTAAGCTGGCAGAATGATGCCGATATAAAGGCTACAGGTCAGGATATCAGCCGAATGTCTAAATATCTAGCAGCTCTTCATCCCATGATCTATTCCTCGCATTTTAATAATGAGTTTAATTATCGCCAGGATGTTCACAATGAGCCCTATGATATAATTTTCAAAGGTGTAAAGCGGACTTTTCAGAATGTGGACAGTAGATGTAAAGTTATTCCATATATTCAGGCTAATTCCTGGCAGGTTAATTTTAAGAAAGAATTCATTGCGGCACAGGTAGCTGCCTGTCATGACAGTGGGGCCGGGGGATTTATCTTCTGGAATGCAACTGTCAGGTATGAAACTACATTAAGCTGGCTGGGTGAAATCAATGTAAATCAATAGGTTTCACGTGAAACATCAAGTCATTTGTGATATTGTCCACCCTGTAAAATATTAAAAGCTCGATATATTTGTTCTATCAGCAGTAACCTGATCATCTGATGTGTAAAAGTAAACTTGGAAAAACTCAAAATATGATCTGCCCGGTCCAGTAAACGCTGGTCAAAACCATACACTCCCCCAATACAAAAGACCAGGTCACGCCTCAATTCTCTTTCCAGAAACAATGAAAATGCTTCAGATGAGAGCATTTTACCTCTTTCATCTAAGGCTATCACTAAATCAGAAGTCTTAAGGTTTCTGATCATTAAATCCGCTTCCAGTTTCTTCAATTCTGTTGTATTTGACTGACTGCCCTTTATATCAGGTAATTCCAACATTTTTACAACTGTATAGCGGTTGAGACGCTTTTGAAATTCTTCAATTCCCTGTATCAGGTAATCCTGACGCGTTTTACCGATAGCTAGAATACTAACAGACATTGCAGGTAATGATACCTAGTGCCATTGTGAGCATCTTAGTTTCTGCACTATCTGCTCTGGAAGCTATCAAGATTGGAACCTTTGCTCCCAGTACTACATGTGCAACCCGATATTTGCAATAATAAGTTAAACTTTTACCAAAAATATTACCTGCTTCGATATTGGGAACTATCAAAATGTCCGCTGCTCCGCCTACTACTGATTTGATACCTTTGATCCTGGCAGCTTCAGGAGAAACCGCATTGTCAAATGCCAGAGGACCTTCAACTATACAGCCTTTGATCTGACCTCGCTCATTCATCTTGGTTAAAATTGCTGCATCAACTGTCGATTGATTTTTTAAATTGATCATTTCACTGTGGGTGAGAAGTGCCACCTTAGGCATTTTGTTTCCCAGAGCGTGTGCAACCTGAACGCAATTAGCTATTATAGATAGCTTGGCATTAATATCAGGTAAAGGTATAAATCCGCCATCCCCCATCAGCATAATTTTCTCAGGTGTTTCATAAGCCAGCACATCGCTCATTATCTTATTTGTCCGCAAGCCTTTATGCTTATCAAGCACAGCCTTCAAAAGCGTTCCAGAGTCACATACTCCCTTCATGATCAAATCCGCCCTGCCTTCTTGAACAAGCTGCACAGATGTGATTGCTGCCGCGGCCAGATCGTCGCCACAATCTATCACTTCATACTCAGACACTGATTTCGGGACATTTTTGTGCAGATATTCATTGATGAATGAAGCATCTCCAACCAGGATACATCTTGCCAGATTCAGATCATAAGCCATGACAGCTGCTTCGAGAGCAGAAGCGGAGTGAGCGGCTGCTATAACGACGGTTTTCGAAGCGTTATGTTTCACTCTTGTCATCATTTCATTGAAATCTCTGATCATTGTTCCTCCATAATTATGTTTTTGTGCAAAATGTCTGAGATTCAAACACGGTCAAGACTTTTATTATTTTTCTGGAAGTTACTAATCAAGTGACAGTTAAATCAGACATCAGCAAAAGCTTGCGAAGGGACAATTTATTGCAAAAAACCCAATTGAAATATATTTTGATTAAGATTTAAACGAGATTAATTGATAACATACGTTAGTCACTGATAAAAATTATTTAACATAAAATCACGAGGCGTGACTATGAATATTATGTAAACCAGAACACACATTAACTATCTCAATAAAGTACATATACTTTTGTGAGATAGTGCTTTATTGATACGGGTAATTGCTGGTTTTGTGAGAGGAAATTTGACGGGACAAGATTCAATATTTAGTGGGCTCAGAGGACTAAGTGTACGAGTTTATTTACGGGGTTTTGGAATTGGATAGAGATTGGACTTGACCGAAAGGTGAGAGGGAATAAAGATGCGAAAGGAGATAAGATATGATTTTAATATTAAATACTATAACTAATGCAGAATTCAGAACGATGTTTCATGGCTGCATTCGCGATAAAATATATCCCAGATATAAGGTAAGGGATTTAGGGATAGGAGAGAACTCGGGTGATTTAAGTAACTACACACATCTTATAATAAGTGGCTCCAGTTTATCAACAGTAACCGGAAGCCCTTTTGAAGCGGGTTTTATGGAGGTTATTGATCATTTTTACGAGCACGATAAAGCAATATTGGGTATATGTTACGGACATCAGTTACTAGCTAAATATCTGGGAGGTGAACAAAAAGTACGTAAAGCAGTGCAGCCTCAGTTTGGTTTTCGCAGGATAGAGCTGGAAAATAATCCATTATTCAAAGACATTACAGAAATTTACAGTATGGTGGCTCATTTCGACGAAGTAGCAGACCTGGATAGTCATTACAAGATAATTGCCAAAGATAATGAGGGAGTAATCCAGGGATATCAATATTCGGGCAGACGGTTATGGGGAATCCAGTTTCATCCCGAATATGATTATTTTAGCGGGTATGCCTCTTGGCAGCGTAAGCTGCGGAACAATCCTAAGTGGATAAAATTTTATCAGAATGAAGTGCCGTCTTATACTCTAACCAGCGATAACAGCAAGGTATTTTCTAATTTCATAGGATTATAGGTATGATTAGCAAGGCTTTTTTGGAGCAATATTTAGTAAAGATAGTGTCAGTTGGTATGCTTCTGTCTTCTTTTCTTCCGCTCATTTCGCAGGCAAACTGGGAGTTGTTGCGACTGCCAGGTAACTATCAGATCAATCTTTATCCGGGTGAGCAGTATTCGATAGAATATTTAGTAGATAGCGATTCTGAGGAGAAAGAATTTAACGAGAAGAGGCAATTCATTTTCTGGCTGGCAGACAGATTGCTGGGGGATGAGCCTTTTTTTTCTGAAATAAAGCTGGGCTGGGATTACAAGAATTTGCTACGCAGGAATCTAGAGAGGCTATATACAGAGAATAGAATAAGAGACTCGGAGGGTAACTGGGAATGGGAGCAGGGATTTTTGCTGGGTTTAAAAAGTGGCTGGCTGCTCAGATGGGTACTAACTGAGCGTTTGAGTCTTCAGCCAGGGTTGAACTACAAAGTGAACTCTAATAGTTGTCTCTGGCGTAATATACCAGTTATAGATATGGGTATATTTGATATTTATAATGAGCTTAAGTTAAAATGCAGTATGCAGTATTTGGAAGTACCTGTGTTATTAAAATATAAGCTGAGACGAAGTGGTAATATCAGTTCAAAAATAACCTTGGGAATGGCGGCAAATATCTATTTGAACAGAGAGGTAAGCTGGGAATACAAAGAAGATGGCAATGGCTATGAGCATGTGTCTTATTCCGATGGAAAGATCAATTTGAAGAATCTTAATGATGTAAGTTATAAATTGGTGGGGGGATTAGTTTTAGAACACAGTCGTTTTATGATAGAATTATATTATGAATATGGAATTACAGAAATTGAGCAGCCATTTATTCATGATTATCAGATGGTAGAAGGCAGTCGATTAGGCAGGTTTGTAACCGAATCATTAGATTACCGGCAGTATTTATTAACTATAACAGGGGGGTATAAGTTCAGCGGGAAAAAATAAGAAGTGAAACATAATAGCATTAAAATTATTTAGCAGATAGAAATATAAATAATTTACTTGCCAGATAAGTAGTCGAAAATTTTATTGCTTTTCAGGAAAAAACTGGGTAAGAGAAAACAGGAAAGTGAAAAAGGAGTTCTGATGGCAACGACATCGGATATAAGAAATGGGATGATCATCGATTATAAGGGTGGTCTTTATGAGATAGTAGAATTTTTGCATGTAAAACCAGGCAAGGGTGCTGCTTTTGTTCGCACAAAGCTGAAAAACATTCGAACTGGCAAAGTGATAGATAACACTTTCCGTACTAGTGAGAAACTGGATGAAGTGAGAGTAGAAAAGTTCAAGAAAGAGTATCTTTATTTTGATGGAAATTTTTATGTTTTTATGGACAGTACAACCTTCGAGCAGTTGAATGTACCTGCTGAAGTATTAGGAGATGTAGAGAAGTATTTAGTAGAGAATATGGAAGTAGCAATGAAGCTTGATCCCAAAGGCGAGATTTTAGGGATAGAGTTACCGACAGTGGTGGAGCAGACCATTGAGGATTGCGAACCGAATGTAAAGGGTAATTCGGCTTCCGTAAGTGGCAAGAAAGCGACGACCGATCGTGGTTTAGATATAACAGTCCCCTTTTTCATAGAAGTGGGAGATAAGGTTAGGATCGATACCAGGACTGGCGAGTATATAGAAAGAGTATAATTGAAGGAGATATAAGATGGCAAAGGGAAGATCATTCGCAGCCAAATTGGCACATGAGTTAAGTACAGAGGGGAAGGTAATGTGTCCCAAGTGTAATACAGAGGTCAGGAGAGTTAAGCTGATCCGTAATCGGGCATCAAAAGCAGGAACCTGGATGCCTCGGTATGAGTTTATCAAAGTATGTAAATGTAATGAAGAAGATTTGCTGTCAGGCAAATAGATCAAATTAACAAAAAATCAGAAAAGATATTTCCCTCTGCTTAGGCAGAGGGATTTTTTTTTCTTAGAGTAATATTGGGGATTACAATTTTTGTTTATAGATATTAAGGTCAATTTTCTGGATAAGGTCAGTGAGGAATTGTTTATTAGTATCAGAAAGAAGCTGATAATCCTGGGCAAAGCAGAGGAGCAAATTGTATATAAAGTGACGATTATGGAGGTTGAGGAAATCATTGGGTATAGATTTAGACTGTGAGATACTATTTTCAGTTTTAATGATTTCTGCTCTATATGAATTTAATTGATTTTGCAATTTGATCAGTCGCTGCTCGAGGTATCTGGAATTAGAGATATCCTGTTCACGATCAATATTATACTGAATTTCAATAGTCTGGGGTTTCAGTTCAGCCATCATGGCGAGGATAGTATTTTCACGTTGGTCATTATCCATTTCCAGAGATTCAGTAATAGTTTTCCGCAGCGAAGAAAGTTCCAGAGTGAGGTCAAGGAGGAATTTGCTGAATTGTTCCGCCCCCTGCACAGCACCTTTCATATTAGTAGCCGATTTATTGAAGGCAACAATGAGGTCAATAGACTCAATCAGACTCAGGTCGAGGTTATCGAGATAAATGATATTTTGTTTATTTTGTGAATCGGAGATGGCGAGGAGTGAGGACGCCGCGAGAACAAGGCAAGTAAAGATACAGATAAATTTCATACTAAACTCCTGGATAAAAAAAAAGGGAGCGTCAGCTCCCTTATATGGATTAATAGCGTTTTTTCTCTTTAACACGGGCAGCTTTACCTTTAACTCTTCTAAGGTAGAAGAGTTTAGCGCGTCTTACGCGACCAAACCTGACCACTTCGATTTTGCTGACATGTGGAGAATGTGAGGGGAAAACCCTTTCCACAACAACGCCATTGCTTATTTTACGTACCGTAAATGATTGGGAGATTTTTTCACCTCTTCTTTGCATTACGATACCTTGGAAAACCTGAATTCTTTCTTTGGAGCCTTCTTTAATAAGATAGTGAACTTTAACGGTATCACCGACCCTGAATTCGGGAAGATCAGTACGCAACTGATCAGCAGTAGCTTCATGAATAATATCCATGTTACCTCCTTTATTTTACGGAAATCAAGCGATCCAGGATAATAGCAGCGGCACTTCTTACCGAGAGGTGATTATACTGATCTGAGCCATATACAGGTTTCAGAATCAGGTCACACTCGGACAATATAGATTGAGCCAAGCCATTACCAGTGCCAAAAATCAGAAGAACTGGTGATTGACCTGCTAAATGAATTTGTCGGAAATCACCAAAATCAATCTGGTCATTTCTTTCAATAGCAGTTGTGCCAACGACTACTGGATCGGAGCTTTCCTGTTTTAGTATCGACTTAATCACGTCATCAAGAGAATCTGCCTGCCTGACAATATTCAAAGCTTGAGAGCGGAATGAATTAAAATTATGGGCAGCATCAGTTTTCCAGAATTCCATAATTCTGGAGAGCATCTCTTTCTGACTGGAAAGCGGAGTGACAATATAGAAGTTTTTAACGTTAAACGTCAGGCAGCTTCGGGAAATATCGTGAATATCAAGGTTAGTAATCGAGGTAGTGATAACATCACCGAATTTATTATTAACTGGGTGATGAATAAGAGCGAGGTAGATATTTGGTTTATTCATCAATAAGATCAGGTCTGATTTTTTTAGTAAGTTCCCAGGCTTTATTTACTCTCCAGGCTGAGATTTTTTTATGGTCACCACTGGTGAGTACATCCGGGACACTCATTTGGTTAAACACAGCAGGTCTGGTATATTGAGGAGCGCCGAGTAAGCCATCCTGATGAGAGTCAGTCAGAGCAGATTCCATATCACCCAGCACATTCTCCTGTAACCTTGCTACAGCGTCTATAAAGACCATAGCGGGCAGTTCACCGCCAGATAGCACATAATCACCAATTGAGAATTCTTCCGTCACATAAGCGTCTCTAATCCGCTGGTCTATACCTTTGTAATGTCCACAGATGATAATGAGATTATCAAGCTGGCAAAGCCGGTTAATATCAGTCTGCCTGATCAGGGGAGCCTGGGGTGTGAAGAAAATCACCGGGCGGTTATTCTGCTGAAACTGCAAAGACTGTAATGCCTGAAAAACCGGTTCAGGTCTTATGACCATTCCAGCTCCTCCGCCATATGGATAATCATCCACCTGGTTATATTTGCCAATGCCAAAATCACGAAGCTGAGTAAAATTAACCTGTATGGCAGCGGATTTTATTGCCCTATGCACAATGCTTGACAGCAGGAAAGAAGAGAACATTTCGGGGAAGAGAGTGATCACATCAATGATCATAGATCAGTCAATTCCTGGATATTATGAGCCGTAATGATTTTTTTTTGTTTATCAATGGAGAGAATATATCTATCCACATTAGGTATCATAAATTCCTTTTCATCATCCTGCGTGACTATCAGAGTATAGTGAGCACCATTATAGAAGGAGTCAGTAACTACTCCTAATAATTGGTCATCAGCAATCACCTTCATACCATTAAGGAAGTTTTCATCATTCTTAAATCGCAGGTTTTTAACCATTGATTCAGGAATTCTGTATTGCACAGAGCGTGAGTCAATCACTTCCTGAACAACATCATCTTCTTTAATTTTGATCCAGAAGAATTTATTCACACGAACATCTTCTATCGTCACATATCGCACTCTATGATCTGTAAAGACCAGAAAAACATCTTTGATATCAAAGAAATAAGAATGGAAATTCCAATTAGGCTGAAATCTGAGGTAACCCTCAGGTGCATGATTGGAATTTCCTAATTTACCAACACTAACAAGGTCATCCAGTGTCATTACTCGATAATTTCGAGGACAGCTCTTTTACCTTGTCTGGCAGAAACGGCGTTGAGAATAGTACGGATAGCACCGGCGGTGCGTCCTTTTTTACCAATAATCTTACCGATATCCGCTTTATCAGCTCTTAATTCAAAGATAGTTACTTTGTCGCCAGCGACCTCAGTTACTTCGATAGTACCAGGGTCATCCACGAGAGCTTTAACAATGAATTCAATTAGTTCTTTCATTCATTAACCCCTTCGGTTTCAGCCACAATTTCAGAATCAATAATAACTGGCTCAGTTTCAGCCACAATTTGAGTTTCCTCATCAGTTTTAGCTGTAAAACGCAGGTTATGCCATGTTTCCATAACGCCTGCCTTGCGGAAAAGAGAACGAACTGTATCAGAAGGTTGTGCACCAACGCCTAACCAGTATAAAACGCGGTCAGCTTCAACCTTGAGTGTAAGCGGATCTGTTTTGGGATCGTAATATCCCACACATTCCAGGTACTTTCCATCTCTTTTCTTTCTTGAGTCAACAGCAACAATACGATAGAAGGGCTTATCTATAGTGCCCATTCTTTTCAGTCTCAGTTTTACCATTCACACTCCTTTACTTTTCCATTCCAGAATATTAAGGAAATTTTTTTAAAGTCCTAATCTCGTCAAGTAAAAATTAAAATGGCAACATACCACTTTTCATAAACTTAGGGTTATTGAATTTTTTCATCATGATCTTCATTTGCTCAAATTGCTTGAGCAGGCGGTTAACCTGCTGAACAGAGGAGCCACTTCCCTGGGCGATTCTGAGTCTTCTTTTACCATTAATCAGGGCAGGTTTATCTCTTTCACGTGGTGTCATTGAGAGGATGATAGCTTCAATACGAGCCATTTCTTTATCATCAACTTTAACGTTTTTCATAGCATTATTATTCATACCGGGCAACATACCCATAAGCTGGTCTAAGGGCCCCATTTTTTTTATTTGAGCGAGCTGGTTGAGAAAATCTGTGAGGTTAAACTGGTTTTTTTTCATTT
Source organism: Candidatus Cloacimonadota bacterium (assembly GCA_021735645.1). Taxonomy (GTDB): domain Bacteria; phylum Cloacimonadota; class Cloacimonadia; order Cloacimonadales; family TCS61; genus Stygibacter. Next base: position 22,834 of record JAIPGP010000022.1, on the reverse strand, counting down.
TTTCCGCCAGTTTAAGGGCTTCTTCTTCATCAATGGCAGTTTCAGCTTTTTCAATTAGAGTAAGCACATCTCCCATTCCCAGGATACGGTCAGCCATGCGTTTGGGATGAAATTCTTCCAGGTCGCTGATTTTTTCACCAGCTCCGAGAAAGACAACAGGTTTACCTGTAACGGCTTTAATGGAGAGGGCGGCACCACCACGGGCATCACTATCCATTTTAGTCAGTATAACACCATCAAATTCCAGTTGATCATTAAATTCACGGGCAACATTTACGGCATCTTGACCGGTCATGGCATCTGCTACAAAAAAGATATAATCAGGTTGAATAGTCTGCTTCAGATCGCGTAATTCTTTCATCAGCACCTGATCGATATGCAATCTTCCTGCAGTATCAAAGATGAGTAGATTTTTATTCTCAGATTCAGCTTCTTTGAGGGCTTTTTTAGCAATTTTTACCACATTCTTTGTATTAATCGTGAAGGTGGGTATATCAAGCTGTTTTCCGAGTACTGTCAATTGCTCAATTGCCGCTGGACGATAGACATCACAGGCGACCAGCATGGGACTAATATTTTTAAATTTCTTTCTGCCCAGGCTTGCCAGTTTTGCTGAGGTAGTTGTTTTACCGGAACCCTGCAAACCCACCATCATAATTTTATTGGTACGGTTATCATTAAAATTTAATTTGAAATTTTGGGAGCCCATGAGTTGAATAAGCTGTTCATGAACTATTTTAACGACCTGATGACCTGGTGTGAGGCTTTTCATAACTTCTTGTCCCACAGCCTTTTCTGAGACCTGGTCAACGAAGTTTTTAACAATTTTAAAATTGACATCAGCTTCCAGTAAAGCCCGTCTAATTTCTCTCATTGCCTCTTTGATATTATCATCATTGAGTTTTCCTTTGCCTTTCAGCTTGCGGAAAATACCATCAAATCTTTCCTGGAGACTATTAAACATTGTTTATCCTATAAATTTTTCAAGAGGTTTATGGGCACAGAATAATCATCTGCACTGAAAATATATGAGCCTGCAACTAGAATATCTGCTCCAGCTTTCTGCAAAGAGAGGGCATTAGTAAGATTAACTCCGCCATCAACTTCAATCAGTAAAGCGGGGTTCATTTCAGCAGCCTTTGCTTTTAGTTCAGCAATTTTTCTTAGAGCCAGTGGCAGGAATATTTGACCACCGAAACCGGGATTGACGCTCATAATAAGAACAAAATCGAGGTCTTCAATAATTGGGAAAACAGAAGAAACAGGAGTAGCAGGATTTAATGCTATACCAGCTTTGATGCCATGATATTTGATAATCTGGATCTGGCGGTGCAGATGATGCACGGTTTCCTGATGAATCGAGATATATTCAACCCCAATTTCCGCCAGTACCGGAATAAAAAGTTCTGGATTAGTAATCATTAAATGGGCATCAAGAGGAATATCAAAGCGATGCCTGATCTTCTTTATCAAGGGGTAGCCAAAAGTGAGATTGGGGACAAAATGCCCATCCATAACATCAAGATGCAATAAATCAGCCCCGGAAGCAATCACTTTAGAGAGGTCATGCTCGAGATCAAGAAAATCTGCGGAAAGTATGGAAGGAGCTATTTTCATAAAAACACCATATTAGGGCCAGAGACGTAACAACGTCTCTGGCTCTTCTCATTAAGTATTAACAAAAAAGATAATATCCTGAATATCTATCTTAAAATTTTTCCGGTATTGTGCCCGGATTTTATGTTTATACAGAATAAGTTCCTGCATCCAGATATTATTGGAAACAGCAACCTTGAGGATACTATTTTCAAATTTAACAGGTTTAGCCTTTTCAGCAACTGCCTTGCCGACAATTTCTTTCCATCCGATCAGGATAGTGGCATAATCCTTGTGTTCTTCTCCGGCAATCCTGATGATCAGATCATACAGGAAATGACCGGTAGTGTGAAAACTCATAACTAAGATTTTTTACCGATTAAAGAAAATCCCCACCAGCTGAGGACGGCGATAGCCACATAACACCAGTAAGCAGTTCCCAAGGCATCATAAGGCCTATTGAAATACGGTAGAAAGAAATAAATCGCTGCGAGGGCAGGAATTGCAGCAAGAGCAATCAGGATAGAATAACCCAACAGACGGAGGATAGTGTTCTCTCCCCCCTTGTTTACCATTCTCACAGCCAGGAATGCTAAAAAGATCATAACTGCTGTAGTAATTATCATGATGAAATAAGTAGAAAGTGTAAGGTTGATCTTGGCAAAAACAAACCAGGGCATAAGTAAAGAGATTACTAAAATAACACCGCCAATAATCCTGGGAAAAATGCTCTTCTTTTCCACAACTTTCTTTTGTTCGTGTTTTTGTTTGGAAACATAATAATATATTCCGGCAAAGACAATAAGAAAGAAAAGCATATACAGTGGCACACCTGCCGCAGGATTGCTGGTAGCAAAGCCAATGGATGATAAGGCTAACAGTAGAACCAGCCAGCCAATCACAGTAACTACGGTATTCAGGATCTTCTTCACTATAACCTCCAGTTATTGTTCTTTTTGTACTACAACTTTCAGGGAAGAATTTATATCTCCTGGGAAAGAAATAACAACCTCGAATTCACCAATGTTCTTAAGGTGACTATCTAATTTAATATAAGATTTATGAATTTCGAGATTTTTTTCTGCTAGAGCTTCAGCGAGATCGATATCAGAAACAGAGCCGAAGAGGTGACCATTTTCATCAGCTTTCCGATTAAACGAAAGCGTGATGTCTGATACTTGAGCAGCTAAAGCCTTGTATTTGTTTTCTAATTCGAGTTTAGCAATTTCGGATTCTTTGCGAATAGCTTCGACTTTTGAGAGATTATAGGCATTTGCCATAATAGCAATACCCCTGGGGAGCAGGTAATTACGTGCAAAGCCATCAGCTACTTTTATCACGTCACCTGCAAGACCTTTTTTGTTTATATCTTGTTTTAAGATTACTTTCATTCATACCTCCAGATATTGAAAATATTTTTTTTTATTTCATAGACTTCAGCTTTGCCTGGTGCTTTTGACGGAACAACAACCAGAGGTCAGCAATTCCCAAAATAACCAGGAAAAGAAAAAGGACATAATTCAGTAGAATGCCCGTGACCAGGAAGAAAAACACAAATCTATTGTTCTTGACATAAAAATTCCAGAAATAATTGGAAATAGCTATACCCTGAATAAAAAAAGAGGGGGCTATGATCAAGAGAAGATTTGCTCCTGCGATTCTGGTGACAGGTATCAGAAAGAAAACCATGGCTGCAATCAGCAGATATACTGACCAGTAGGGCAGGCAGAATAAAGCCTGTTTCCAGTTGGTTTTTGTTCGGGTAGCCAGCCAGAGAGAGCCCAGATAAATAGCGAAGAATGCAACCATGAACCAGATAGCTGTACCGTAGTTTTGAAAAAACTCAACACTGGTTTGAGCAGACTGCTCTGCCAGAGACAGCATAGTCTGGTTGTCAGCAAACATTTCTTGCATTAATTCCAGACTTTGCACACTGCTTTCACTGATTTGAGCAAATATCACCTGTTTGAACAGTAATTGCCGAATAATACCATAAATGAGAGCACTGCCGGAACTATACATTAATGCTGTATGGTAATTATGACTGCTTTTCAGATAATAGAAGAAGATAAAAGCAATCAAACCAACACCCAGGAAAGTATCCATCACAGCTAGTGACAGATTTCCGGAAGTGATCAGAGTTACAGATAGCATGGCAGCAAGAGCAAAGACACCGAAATAGGCATAATTCTTTTTCTCAAAATGCCTGAAGCCGTATGTGATTATAATGAACAAGCCCCAAAAGGGCGAAAAACCAGCTAGAAAGCCAGCGATTAGGGCAGAAGGAAACACTTATTTATCTGTGTAAGGGATTAGTGCCATCTGCCGTGCTTTCTTGATTTCAGTAGAAAGCTTTCTTTGATGCTTGGCGCAGGTTCCGGAAAATCTTCTTGGTGTGATCTTACCGCTTTCTGCGATAAAACGTCTCATCATATTAGCATCTTTATAATCAATAACAGCTTCTTTATTTTTACAGAAGAAGCATACTTTCTTTTTCATAAAGAATTTCCGCTTATCTGATCTTTTGGGATTACCCCGGAAAGGTTTTCGGGGTGAATGACCGTTAGAGCTGTCTTCGGGTCTTTTTCTACGATCCGGGTCCTGCACTTCTGATTTTGCAGCAGTAACTACGGTATCGTTATTGGTTTCGTTTTCTATCATTTAAATCTCCTGATATTTAAAAAGGAACATCATCTTTGATTGATGTTTCTGAATGATCCATACTTGGATTATCATCACTTGGAAAAGTTGAGCCAGAATCAATATTTTCAAACTGACTGTCACTGCCATATTCATTTTTCTTATCTGTCCATTCCAGAAAATGAATCCGGTTGGAAACAATTTCAGCAATTTTGATGTTTTTACCTTCGTTGTTGGTATAAATTCTGGTCTGCAAGCGACCTTCCACAATGATAGCACTGCCTTTTGTGAGATTTTCAGCACATTGGGTGGCTTTCTGTTCCCAGGCAATTACGTCAATATAACTGGTTTCAGTTTCCCAATTACCATTTTTCTGGACACGGCGGTCAAAGGCGACAGAAAGTTTGGCAATAGGAGTACCAGCAGGTGTGTATCGCAGATCAACGTCTCTAGTCAATCTACCACTTAGTACTAAGCTATTAATTCTCGGGAATCTAAGGTCTTTAGCCATTATTTACCTCCGTCTTATTTCTTGATAATATTATAACGGATAATACTTTCGTTGAGACGGTATTGGCGATCGAGTTCTAAAATCTTGTCAGCAGCAAGTTTAAAGTAGTTTATAAAGTAATAGCCTTCTTTCTGCTTCATGATTTCATATGCAAGGGTTTTCTTTCCCCAGGCATCTGTCTCGGTCATTTCGCCGCCAATTGATTTGATAAATTCAGTGATATTCAGGTTTACCTGTTCCACGTCACTATCTTGCAGATTGGCAGAGATTACGATCATGCTCTCATACGAGTTCATTTATATTCCTCCTTTGGACTTATGATCCTGAAAAGCTGCCAGCTTTTCAGAATAGGGTTTTTTATTTTTACTGTGATAATCCAGAAGATATTCGAAACCTTCCAGAAGATAAAGATCAATTAACTTAGCAGCATATGAGAGCATTTCGGGTAGAAATGCAGCTTCATCTGAGCTAAAGTTACTAAGGACAAAATCTGCCAGGTCTTGATCTGGTTCAGGTGCTCCGATCCCTAAGCGGAATCTTTTAAAATCTGTGCTGCCGAGGTCAGTCTGAATAGACTTTAGACCATTATGCCCGCCAGTACCGCCATTATGGCGAAACCGAATGCAGCCAAAAGGCAAACTGGCATCATCAAATATAACCAGCATTTCTGTCACAGAAAAACTGGATAGAACAGAAGTGATTGCCTGTCCACTCCTATTCATAAAAGTACGCGGCTTGATCAGGATAAAATCATGTTGAGCAACGGCTTCGTACAATTTTTTTTTATTAAATATCAATCCCTTCTGCTTAGCCAGATGATCCAGCACCATAAAACCAACATTGTGCCGAGTAAATCCGTAACTGCTGCCAGGATTACCTAAACCTGCGACAAGTCTCATCAATTAGCGATCAAACCTGTTACTTTTTGGCACCCTTAACCTGAGCCAGTACAGTATTTCCGGGCAGTTTGGAATAGACATTTTCCAGAGTTATATTACTGAAATGAATAGACTGTCCAACGCCTAAAGGGGTCAGGTCAATTTTTACGTTTTCAGGTATGTCTTTTGGCAGGCATTTGATTTTGATTTCCCGCACCAGTATTTCCAGTTTTCCACCCTCTTTCAATCCTACTGGTTCTCCAGAATATTTAAGGGGTATTTTGAGGGTTAGTTTATTGCCGTCCACTAATTCCAGAAAATCAATATGCTGAATACGGCGGCTTACAGGGTGTACCTGTTTTTCTTTGATTATGGTTTTATGTTCTTTTCCATCAACATTGATTAAAAAGTAGGCAATTTCACCAATAGATTTTCTGTATTCTTTGGCAAAATCAGCTTCTGATATGCTGATATTTAATCCTTCCTCACCGGACTTGTAAATAATTGCCGGGATGATTTCTGCGTTTCTCATCTCAGTAAGGTCAGATTTTTTCTTCGTTTCACGTCTCTTTGCTTCGATTTTAATATTCATCCTATCTTCCTCCGTTATTCCCTATCTGAACAAGATACTCAACGATTCTTCGGCGTGTATCTTCTTGATGGCTACTGCCAGCATTTCTGCAATCGATATCTGGACAATTTTTTCGCTTTTCTTTTCCTCGGGCAGCGGAATTGAATTTGTGATAAAAAGCTTTTCAATCGGGGAATTATTGATCTTATCGACTGCGTCTTTTGATAAAACTCCATGGACACAGGCAGCTACAATGCGGCTGGCTCCGAATTTCTTCAAAGTCCGGGCAGCGTCAGTCAAACTACCGCCAGTATCCAGAATATCATCAAACATAATCGCTGTTTTTCCTTTCACATCACCAATGATATTCAGGATTTCAGCAGACCCGGTGTTATCCAATCGTCTCTTATCTCCAATAGCAAGTCCGAGTTTCAGCCGTTCAGCCAAAGACCTGGCTCTATGGGCACCACCTGCATCAGGAGACACTACCACTGCTTCAGAGAGGTCTATATTCTCTCTGAAATATTGGGCAAAAGTCAATTGAGAAGTAAGGTGATCTACAGGAATATCAAAAAATCCCTGTATCTGATCACTGTGTAAGTCCATCGTAACAATTCTATCTGCTCCTGCTACTGTTATCAGATCAGCCACTAACTTTGCTGTGATAGGAACACGCGGCTGATCCTTTTTATCTGAACGGGCATAACCATAATATGGTATCACGCAATTAATACGGGCTGCAGAAGCTCGTTTTAAAGCATCAATCATGATTAATAACTCCATCAGATTATCATTAACAGGGCGGCAGGTTGGCTGCAGGATAAACACGTTAGCTCCGCGGACATTTTCCCTGATCTTCACAAAACTATTGTCGTTGTGAAATTTGAAAAGGTCTAATTCTCCGAGTGGAATGCCAGCATAGCGTGATACTTCCTTAGCCAGTTCCTCATTAGCTCTGCCGGTAAACAGCTTGAGTTTTTTAAACATAGAATTATTCTACAGGGTACTCGCTGGTTTCCACAACACTAAGGGCTTTTTGCAATTCTTCTTTGTATGCCAGTAAAATTCGTTCTTCCAGCATTTGCCTGGTTTCGGTATTAATGGGGTGAGCAATGTCACGATATTCTCCACTGGAGACGCGTCTGGAAGGCATGGCGACAAAGAGACCTTTATCTCCTTCGATAACCTTGATGTTCCTGATAATAAAAGCGTCATCAATTACGATGTTGACAAAAGCTTTTAATTGGTTACTTTCGCGAATAAAAACCTTAACATCTGTAATGTTCATTTGGTTCTCCTTTAGTTTTTGTTATGGTATTCCAGTATCCTTTGTTTGTGTAATACTGGCTTAACTTATTAGCTGTTGCTTTGTTCGGACAGAATCCTATGACAGTTGCTCCGCTGCCAGAAAGAATTGCTTTTATCGCCCCTTTTAGCTCCAGGTCCCGAATAATATCATCTATTTCGGAATATTTCTTCCTGATACCGGGTTCCAGTCGATTAAAACAAAGCCTTGGGTCTTTTCTGATCAGGAAATTTTGATAATCCTGTTTTTCCGTACTGATTTCTGCCAGCTTGTAAGCCTCAGAACTGGCAATACCAATTCCGGGATTCACCAGAAAGATATTATCAAATTCCAGATAAGGAAGAGAAGAGATTTTTTCACCTCTTGCCTCACCCAAAGCAGTGGCTCCCTTAAGAAAGAAATTTATATCACTGCCCCAGAGAGCAGCTATTTCATGCAACTGATTCTCTGAAAGTCGCAAGTCCCAGAGAATATTTAATGCCAAAATGGTCGAGGCAGCATTGCTGCTTCCCCCTCCCAGCCCTGCAGAAATAGGAATATTCTTCTCTAAATCTACTATAACACCTGATTTCACATTATATTTTTTCTTTATAAAGACCGCTACCTTATATACCAGATTATCTTCTTCTTGCAGACAATCTGTATCTGTCAAAATCTTAACATGGCTATTTTTTGTCAAAACAAAATTCAATCTGTCATAAACATCTATCAGAGAGAAAATGGTCTGAATTTCACTGTACTCATCTTTTCTCTTTCGCAGAATTTCCAGAAACAGGTTGATTTTGGCATAAGATTTACACTTTATTGCTTTTTCCATCACCCTTTCTGCCATAATAGTATAAGTAGTAATAATTATATTCATAGCTGCTATAATATCTATGTGGTTTTATACCATTGATAACTGCTGCATCAATATCAACATTGATATTGTGCAACATCTCTTTTGTTCGTCTGATAACTTCTTTATCTGCTCTGCCTACTCTCACTACCAGCAGTATCAAGTCCACTTTTGTTGCCAGCACCATGGAATCAGTAACCGCAATAGCCGGTGGAGAATCAATCAAAATATAGTCATAATTCTGGCGTAATTCATCTAAAAGGATATTCATGTTTTTTGATGCGAGCAGTTCGGATGGATTGGGCGGGATGATTCCACTGGTGATAATATCCAGATTATGAGCAAATCCCTGTTTAATATAATTTTTATATTCCAGAGGTGCTTCTCCGATGAAGTCACTTATCCCATTTTCTTTTTCAAAGTTAAAGAGATTATGGATCATAGGGCGTCTTAAATCGAGATCTATCAAGATTACTTTATCGCCTAACTGACCCAAAGTAATAGCCAGGTTTGAAATTATAGTGGATTTTCCTTCCTTAGGTCCGGAACTGGTAATGATCAAAGACAGAGCTTTTCCGGTAACTTTTTTAGCGACAATATTTGTTCGCAGTATTCTGAAAGATTCAGAAGTGGATGATTTGGGAGCATAATTTGAGATCAATCTACCTTCAATTTGATGCAGCAGGCTATCCAGTTCCTGTTTTTCCTTATCAGTAGCTTCAGACATTTCAGAATCAATAATATCAAGATCATTATCATGTACATAGATATGGGGAATAGTGCCGGCAATGGGCAGTTTCACATTCCGGCGCACATCTTCAAAAGTCCGGATTTTGGGGTCTAGAGAATTAAGCATCAGAGCCAGTCCGATGCCAATAGCGAGTCCTATCAAGGCGGAGGTCATCATTTTTTTTCTGGCATCCGGTTTAATTGGGAAATTTGGTATTTGAGCTTTTTCAAGTATTCGCACATTACCGATTTTTGATCTTTCAGCTATTTTAGCATCTTCATATTTGGATACAAGCATGGAATATGTTTCTTCATTGATGGAATTAGTCCGTTCCAGGCGTGCTAACTGGATTTCAGTGTCCGGGAGCACAGAAAGTTTGCCATTATAGGAACTCACCGCCTGCTTAAGGCTTTCTATTTTAGCTCTCAGGAGATTGTTTTCCATTTTTGTATTTGAGATGTCACTGATCAGGGAAGACCTGAAAGCAAGAGGGTCCTGAGTGGCTGCTTCTTCAGAGATTATTTTTTCTATTTCCTTACTGAGCCGATATTTCGCATTATCAATTTTCTCTTTCAGCGCAACCAGTTCGGGATGATCCTCGGAATATTCTGGTTTTGTCAATAGAGAAACATAACGTGTCTGGTTATCCACAATTTCAGAGCGGAATTTATTCAGCAGTGGCGAAGATAATACGGAATTAATATCCAGCAGTAAAGTATCCTGATGTGATAATTCCTGATTAAGATATTCCAGATGATCCAGATTAACCTGAAGATCAATTTCATTGGCGCTAAGCATTGCTTCCAGTGATGCTGCTCTGCCTATGAGGTTCTGGATTTCAGATGATAATACCGAGATGCCATTTTCTATCTTGTATATCCGCAAGTCTTCTTCAGATATTCGCAGCCTTCTTTCAGATTCTTCCAGTTGTTCAGACAGAAATTCTCTGGTATTGCGCAATTCCAGTCTGGCATAGCTGGTATTCTGCTCCATCAATGCCTGGGCAGCAGCATTGGCAACTGCCTGGCATTCACGTGGTGAAGTAGATTCATAACTGATAGTTAAGATATCAGTATCTCGCCGTGAATTCACCTGTACTCCACTCTTTAAGCGGGAAACAGGGTCTAATGACCTGCTGAGCGGCATCGTGGTATAATCTGCTTCTTCTTTCAGGATGTCTAAAGCTATTCTCATTACGGGACGGCTTTTGAGAATCTCAATATTGTTATTAAGCGAAGAATTGATGCGGCTGGTTTCTGCTCCTAAGATAAATCTGGCATTTGAAGTGTCTTCCAGCAGTATTTTTGAGGTTGATTGATAAATTCGGGGCATCTGCGAGACCTGATATTTGGTGAAAGCCACCACTATCAGGAAGCTAAAGATTATTATCCATTTATAACGAAGCAGAATATTTACATAATCACTTATTTTGAGATCAGATTCTTCAAATAAACTACTTATGTTCGGATTTACGTTGTTCTGGTTTTGTTGATTATTTTGCATTTTCTGTTTCCCGTTACTTAGATTGAGTTATCAAGGTATAAAAGCTGATGAAAGTGATTATTGTTCCCAGAAATCCTGCTACACGATCCACTGCATAAAAGGCTGTGCCAGCCACAAAAACCGTATCCCCGGGCTGCATTATCGGGATTAAGGTCATATCACCGGTTTTCATATATTCCTGTAGATTCACAAAGATGATCTTTTCTCCCAGAGCCGTGGGACGTATTATCTTGATCTTAGATAATTTGGCATTTTCAGTGGGACCACCCGCCGAAGATATCAGGGTCAAAAGATCAGTATTATCCGGTATCTGATATAAACCAGGACTTCTCACCTGTCCCCAGATATAAGTGTTGATCATCAGTTGCTCATTGCCGGAGCCTGGATACTGGTACACTGAACCCGGATTAAAGGTGGAGGGCTGGCTTTCCTGTGCCAGCAGCGTTAATACTCCTGCCAGTAATATTATCAATACTATTTTTTTCATTCAATTTCCTTAATATATATCTTTATAATTTTTACTTTCTTAGTCAAGTTTTCTCTCTTTATTTCTTTGCACCGCTTATTGTAAATAATCTTTCCATTGATTCTGATCCACTGTAAATCTCCATCAGTTTACCATTTATATTCACCTCATCCACCCATTCAATGATTCCATCCACCCGCCAGATATAATTACCTGGGACCAGCTCAATGCCAGATAATACTTCGAATTCAAGGTACGGTTCTTCATTAGATAATAGATTATAAAACCAGATCAGGTTATAAGACTCATCAAAGAGCAGCAATCTGTGTTTTACCAGCGATGAGGTAGTATTCAGATCCCATTCAAAAATAATACTGCTCGACGTAGAAAAAACCGCCAGGTCAGCCGGCGTCCTTAAAGCGGGTTTATTCACCAGTCGATAACCTACTGTATCAGATAAAGCTGTAGCTCCATTTGCATTAGTAGTTTTCAAGAAATAAAGCCAGGTATTATCAATTACCTGTTCAACATCTTTAAAAGTATCCAGGTAATAATCATTAGTAGAATTATGAAAAGGGATGAAAGCTACAGAAGTTATATAATCTTCTACATTATTCTGATAATCCATATAGGAGAAGCGGAAAAGTTCCAGAGATACAGTCTCAGGATCGCTGATATGTCGCCATGGCACCAGTATCCAGTCTCCTTCAAAATAGGCATCGATCCCATTATCCTCCCTTTCATAAAAGGTGCTGTCACTGCTGTAATAGCAGTTTAAAGTATCAGTTATCAAGCCATAACTATTCTTGATGATATCACCGGTATCTCCGTTATGCTCCAGAAGATTTGCCACAAATGCTTCATCATTATCATTATCAGGCTCTGTCGTGCCTGCGCAACCCCAAAAAGTCAGCAGCAGGCATACCAGGATAAAGTATAGTAAATATTTCATTTTAAAAATTAAACCTCATTCCAATCCGGTTTGTATTTCCCAGAGTATTAGTTACAAAAGCGTAATCAAGGATAAATTCGTAGATATTCAGACTCATACCGGCAGTATATTCTTCCTGATAATATCCCATTCTGGCACAAATCAGTCTTTTATACTGCAATTCCATCCCGTAATGCTGAGTTTTTTTATACACATAATCGGTATCCATTGCCAGTATCATATTGAAATTATTCCAGGGTAATGGCTGTTCAAGAGAGATTCCCAGTTTGGTATTAAATAATATCTCATCCTGATTTTGCGACTCAGTATCCCAGGTGATGGTTGTTCCGCCAATATTCTGCAGGTTCAAGCCAAAATTGAAATCGCCCAGCCAGTCAATATCCACCAGTCCGGCTAGAGGAGAAGAAAGCAGCAAACCCACATCAAATCCAGTACCATTTCCCAGATTATTTAATATCTGGCGTTTTATATATTTGATATTTCCGCCGATATATATATCAAGCGGAACTTCAAAAAATGCCCAGCCAAAATCAAGCCGACTGCGTAAATGTTTGGAAAAACAAAACTGAAACAGATCATCATAACTAGTAAATGAGCTATCCGGCACACCTGGCAGATTCCAGTCCAGACGCGAACTGCGTTCTGCCACATTGGGATGCTCAATCAGGTAATCTTCCATAAATACAGGGATATCCGGTATTGTCAGGCGTGTCCAATTCAGCCCGATCGTTACTTCATTAGGTAATGGCTGGCAAATAGACACATTGTCATAAGCTGCCAGGTTTTCATATAAAAATGCGTGCATTACTTCTATTTCTGTTTTCCTGATCTGCGATACTCCTGCCGGATTCCAGAAAATTGCAGAAGCATCGTCTGCAATAGATGCTACAGCTCCACCCATTCCCAAAGAACGCACTCCTGCACCAATATACATAAAGTCACCAGTATATTTACCTCCCAGACAATCCTGGGGTATTATAAAAGCAATAAAGATCAAAACAGCCAGCAGTATTTTCTTTTCACTTCTCACTTCTAATTCCTCACTATTTTAAGATCGCCATCTTCTGGATTTTCTCTATCCTGCCAGACCCTTTCCAGGCTATCACTTTATAAAAATATACCCCATTAGCCAGATAATCACCCTGCTCATCACGGCAGTCCCAGCCAATATTACTGTGCGGATATTCATGATAGCCAATAGAGGCAGGTAAATTAGTAAAGGTTTTCACCAGTCTGCCACTTACGGTATATACCCTGATAGTGACTTTATCTGCATCATCAGTAAGCACATAAGTAAACCGGGTTCTGCCAGTATTAATGGGATCAATAGTCATAGATTTCACCGGATTAGGATAATTTGCCACTTTGATCAAGGCAAAATCTGCTTTCACTTCGAAGGATAATTCCCGCTCAAATTCATTGCCATTAAAATCGCGACATGACATCTGCAGGTAATGAATTCCTTCGGGCATCGATTGCATTTGATATTTCACAGGCACACTGGACAATCTGCCGGTAGCAGCATTAATGCTATACTCATTGGCTGCCACTGCAGTTCCATCAATGAAGAATGACACTTCATTTTCGATAATATCTATGCCGTTATTGTCTCCCAGTAAAAAAGAAATCAAACCATTTTGTGAAACATAACCGCCAAAAGTGAATTCCTGACCTTCCACATTAACATCAATCGATGGTGCCAGCTCATCCTGATTATCAAAAATTGTGAATATCCCGGTGCGATCACTCAGAAAACTAACTGGCTCTGCTACGTTACCGAGTTTCTTTTTCTTAAATACCCATTTCTGATAATCTGCATTCCACCTGTAAACTGAATAGCGAGAATCATCACGTTCTCTCACTTTATCACCACTGTAATTATAATAAAAGCGCAATTCCACTCTGCGATGCTCCGGGAAATTACCCAGGCTGTCTGCCATCACGTCTTTATTCAGACAATTAAGTTCATAAGCCGAAGAAAATTCTCCATTACTTAGCTGGATATCAATGATATCAGGCTGGTTCAATGCTTCCAGTCCGGTTACTTTCACTAAAGAAAATACAGCAGCTTCACTTAATAATCCTGCCGGAAAACTGCATAACAGATTACCATCCAGGGAAGTGATCTCCAGTTCATCTAATCCGGCTTCAAATATCTGAATATCATAATTTCCCGAATTCAATTGTGCTGTTCCGGAAAATTCTTCTTCTTCATTCACTACGATAATAAAAGAGTAACTGCCACTTAATAAAGGGATAGAGAGGTTCTCCCATCTTTGGTCTCCTGCATCTAATGGTTCTATTCTAATGGAGTCTAAAAGCGTCATTCCCCCCGCCACATACAATTTCAAACTGCACTCTCCGCTGGCAGTATTGCCGTTATTAAACAATGACACTCTTGCCAGCGCTTCATTTTCACCTGCTACAATACTGAAATCTGTCAGTTTAAATTTCACTCCCCGAATCCGGATAAAGTTCTGGTTAGGCAACTGGTTACTATAGCTGACATTTTGCAGACTATCTGTAATCACAAAATCAAAGCGGACACTATAATCATAAGGCAGGTTCATGATGGGATTTGCCAGATGATATTTTCCCAGATCAGAATTCCAGACCATTTCTTCATAATAATGACTGGAAGAAGTTCCCCCTTCATTAAAAGGATTTACTCCACTGTCGTATATTTTCACGTGACAGGCGACACTGTCCACTCCGTCATCATCATAAAAATTTGCCATGATATCTATCTGATCATCGGGTCCTGGCTCAGCAGGCTGCCAGCTTATATTATAAGCTCCCGGTAAACCTATTGAAAATACCGCATTGCCCACAACTTCCCGTTCCTCAGAAAAGCCAGAAAATTTCACATAGCGGTTATAAGTCTCTGAGGGTAATATCTCACTGCCCGGTATGGTGGCAATTCTTACAACTTCTCCATTATTGGCGTTATAAGTGAAGGGATAAAATTCATTTGCACTTACCATAGCATCATGTTCATCGTAAATATAGAATTTTCCGCTTTCGATATCTGCACCCACTCTGGCAGTTAATATCAGTGAATCACCCTTGGCATAATTAAATTTATTTAATTCAAGCTCAGCATCAGTTTCTGCCAGGGGTATTTTCACAAAAGGGTCACCTAATAAAGCACTACCCTGCAAAAGAGAGTTACCCACGTCGGTTGTACCTGTTTTAGCAAAAAATACTGTCTTCGTATAGTCAATGATCTCACCTATTGTTTCCAGTTCAGGGTTCGTGATTGCTGCCAGCAGAGCTTGAGAATACACCTCATCCTGATTCAGGAATCCAAAGCCGGTGAAACCTATCTGGGCAATAGCTCCCTGATGATCTAAGGTGAGAGCTTCACCGATACATGATATTCCTGCTCCATCAAAAAATGCTGATCCATAACAGCTCATGCTGCTGCCAATGAATAAATTATCATTATTCAGATTAGCCACATCATATATATCAAACAGGTCGTAATCATCCCACTGGTTAGAGGCGCCATGCCCCATGAACTGGACATATAATGTCCCATCATTTATGCTGTTTATCAGGGTTGTGGTATTACCGGAATATTGCGCCGGCATGCCTGTTACATTGCAATATACCCGATTGATCCGGTATTCGGGAGGGATAGAGTTATTCCGTATCCGCTCGCTCTGCATGGAAAATATATTACCCTCAGAAGCTTTTCCGCCGGTTGCCAGAGTAATTGAACTATGCCAGTTGTCATCATAATTTGGCTGGGTAACAAAATTTACTGTCTTATCTACTACTGTCTGAATTTGACTTACCTGTGTGACATTTAAACGGGCAATACTGATATCTGTAACCGCATCATCACCAGCCAGACAGCCAAACCAGTTATCACTCGCAGTAGCACCACGTGCCCGCAGCCAGATCACCTTGGTGGGTATCTTATTTGCCCACCTGTAAGGGCTGTTATCCCGCTCATCCAGCAGCCCTTCGCCTAGTAACAGACAATGGGTTGGGCGCGGTGACCAGTTATTATAGGTGTATTCCAGAAAGTCTTTTATAGATTCTGCTGACCGTATTCCATTATTAAATTCATCAAAAATATCCTGCAATACTACTATCTCAACATTTAGACCTGCTTCCTCTTCTTCCCAGAATTCTTCAAATCCACGTGCAGCTTCTTCAAACTCCTCAACTGTGATTATCACATATTCCGAACCATTAGAAACTGATTTCAGATTCGAGGGATAATCCGGCACAATACGCTTCAAACTCCGCTTCATGGATTCTGTTACGGCATAATACTCTGTTTCATTAGAAAACACACTATCCTGAAAACTGATCCGGAAAGGTGCTCTGCCGCTATCACTTAAAGAAGTAACCGTCAGGTTTTCAATCAGACTTGATCCTAATTTATAGATTGATACCTCTTCACTGCTAAAACCATCCAGATCAAATTGAAATAAGCCAAATGGCTGCGGTGTGCCGATTGGTTTCTTATAAGGCTTATGGAATTTAATAAAATCCGTATCTGTCTTATATTCACGCCAGTATGTGAGCTCCAGATAATCCAGCAGCACCTTTTCCAACTGATTTTCCAGATTGGGTAAACTGATGGATATCAGATTTTCGCCATGGCTCAAATCATTGTTTAATATAGGAGGCAAAATGCCTTCTCCAGCAACATTCTCAAATATCTGTTCATGCTGTCCTATCCATTCTCCATCACCGCCAATATCATCTATCAACGTGGAATTTATCCGAACTACAGCATGGTGGGCATTCAATACTGTATTTGAATAAAGGTTTGCTCCGTTATTTGTCCCATCATAGGTTAAGCCAAATAAACAGACTCTGGCAGAAGCTTTACGGATATTGGAAGCATGCGGATATTGCAGGTCAAAAGTGAAGACCTGCAAATCGGGAGCAGTTGGCTCTCCCCACCACCACACATCTTCCCGAAAATAGTTCATATTGCCTTGATAAAGTGTCTGAGCACCCAGTGGTACAATGAAGTTCTGTTCTTCAACATGCAAGGTTTGCTCAAAGGATTCAGGTAGAGTGAAGTCATCAGTATTTGATTCCACCAAGCCACCATTCTCTATCATCATACGGCTGCCGAAATGGTCTTCCAGACTCAAATATAAGATGTTTTCAGAGGTATAATCATCAAACCAGGTGGTTTCTCCATGATGGATGTCTGCATAAAACTCAAAATAGTCTCCAGGATCAAAAGAGCCATCAGCATCACCGACAAAATTTATGGGAACCGTGCCATATTCATCCCGCAATTCCAGATAACGCGGATTCACGTTTCCCCAACTGAACCCGGCATCGTATTCGATATCTGCCAATTCTTCTGTTATATATTCATAAGTAACTTTATAAATACCTTCTTCATCGATTACCAGCATAAAGGAATTTACAATCCCGCTGTTACGCAGAGGAGGGGTTGGGTCTGTTTCTCTTACCTGTCGCCAGTTATTGCTGTATTGATTATTCAATAAGAATTCGCCGCCTACTTTATCAAGAATACTTCCCGCAATATTGCCCCGCACATTTTCTTTATTGCCCAGTATATTTATCTTCAATACTATTTCATCATAAATTTTTAATTTATTTAATCCTGGCTGATATTGAAAGGGATATACTTGGAAACTATAAAATCTCCGGTCTCCAGCCATAGCTGTATTGCCCTTAGTTGCGATTGTCCCGGGATAATTATTAGTTTGTGAATAGATATTTTGATTGATTGCATATTTATATGCCAGTTCTTCACCATCCAGATAGTCAGCAAGTGCTGGAACTATCCGTACCTGATTACGGGTTTGCGGAGTGCTCCCCAGCACGATTACATCTATATCACCATCTATGGGAATGCCCACACTGCCAGTAAAAAAGGGCAGTTCCGGCTTGCCGGCTTCTCCTGAAATGCTGCTGCCTTCGCAATTGATGTATTGCCAGGTCTCATTACCCCGCTCAATTTCTGCTAATTCCCAGACGGGTAAATTAAAGCGAACCGTTACTTCATCTGCACTGGCTTCTATAACTTCAAAAACTTCCGCCAGCATCTGACAGCTAATAAATACTGTCAGCAAAAACAGAAGCGATCTCTTGTTCATAAAGCTATACTTCCTGCCCGGTTATCAGACGGTGCAGCATTTTAAATAATTGCAGACTGCTTTTCATCCGTATTTCCTGCCGATTGCCCTGCATTTGATAACGCCTGGTATAATTAAGTTCTTTTGTTCGCACAGAGATATGAACGGTGCCTACCGGCTTACCAGGTTCTGCTCCTTCCGGTCCTGCGATACCGGTTATAGCTCCAGCAATATCACTGTCCATAAGATTCATCACACCCTTGCCCATTGCCAATGCTGTTGCATCACTCACGGCTCCATCTTTTTCCAGTATTTTATCTGTAACTCCCAGCACACTTGTTTTTACCGTATTGGAATAACTAATGATTCCACCCAGAAAATATGCCGATGACCCGCTCTGGCGGGTTATGTATTCACTTGCCATTCCGCCTGTGCAGGATTCCGCTATACTCAGTGTTAAACCATTGCGGATAAATTGTGCGTGCAATCGCACTGCTTCGGTTTCCAGTGTATCACGCAGATTTTTTTCTTTCTGGAGTGGTTTCTGCTGCCAGCGTTGAGGTTTGCCATGCTGCACCTGCTCTTCCCGCACTTCACGAGGAGGAGTGAATTCCGGTTTAGCATCCCGGCTGCGTGGATAAGCAGCATTACCTTCCCTGTGATCCACAAATTCCGGTTTCACCTTCGCTCCGACAGGTGGACTCTTACCCGCTATCACCTTGATGTGAATATCCTTATACCGTACTTCATCTCCGGGAAATATGCGTGTCCGCTGCTTAAATACGGTCTGATCATTAACCTTTATCTCGCCCTCATTGGTCACTTTCCGCACATGTGCATATTCCTCAAATAAGCCAGCCGCCTTCAGCAGCTGATAGAGAAAAATATCCTCTGTATTATCCAGATAAAACTTCATTTATGTCTCCTCACGATTCATGTTTCTGTAAACCCAGACCAGGATGGTCTGGATACAATGCCATTCACGACTCACGACTTAATACGCCTTCGCAAAAATTACCCTTTTCTCGCTGTCCTTGCCGCAGTAAATGCAATGCCCGTTTTCCGCTGCTTCGCCAAAGGGTATGTTACGGATGGTCACTTTCAGATCATCTTTTATCTTCTCTTCACATTCGGCACTGCTGCACCAGTGTGAACGCACAAAACCGCCATGTATTTCGGGATTCTCTTCATTTTTGGGAGTAAAGAACCGGTAAAATTCTGCTTTATCATCGATTATATGACTGTGTTCCTGGCGGAACTGCAAGGCTTTCTGATAGATATTTGTCTGGATATCGTCCAGGAGTTTTTTTGCTTCCTGCACAAATTCATTCACATCCACACCTTTCTTCTCATTTGGTGCCATGTCTCTACGACCCATGAACACCGAGTTGTTTTCCATATCCCGGGGTCCTATTTCCAATCGGATTGGCACACCTTTCTTGATCCACTGCCACACCTTTTCACCACCGGCTATATCGCGGCTATCCACTTCAACCACCAGTTTTTTTTCATAATACCAGATAGCTCTTAATTCGGCAGCCAGTTTCTCTACATATTCCATCACTGCTGCCCTTTGCTCTTCCTGGCGGATTATGGGCACTATCACTATATGGGCAGGTGCAATGCGGGGAGGTAATACTAAGCCATTATCGTCACTGTGTGCCATGATAAGGGCACCTATCAACCGGGTGGATACGCCCCAGGAAGTCGTCCAGGCATATTCTTCGGTACCTTCGGCATTCTGAAATTTTATGTTGGAAGCTTTAGCAAAATTCTGCCCCAGAAAATGTGATGTTCCCGCCTGTAATGCCTTTCTGTCCTGCATCATTGCTTCAATGGAATAAGTGCTCACAGCTCCGGGGAATTTTTCACTCTCAGATTTCTGACCCTTGAGCACCGGCAATGCCAGATAAGTCTCGGCAAATTCGGCATACACATCCAGCATCTTATAAGTTTCATCCATGGCTTCCGTTTCTGTAGCATGCACGGTGTGACCTTCCTGCCACAAAAACTCAGTTGTCCGCAAAAACATCCGTGTCCGCAGTTCCCAGCGTACCACATTTGCCCATTGATTGATCAGCAGCGGCAGATCACGATAAGAATTTACCCATTTACTGAATGAAGCACCGATAATTGTTTCGCTGGTGGGACGCACTACCAGTTCTTCAGTCAGTTTACCTGCCGGCTTCAATCCGCCCTTGCCGTCATCTTCCAGACGGGTGTGAGTGACAACTGCACATTCCTTGGCAAAGCCTTCCACGTGCTCAGCTTCTTTCTCAAAATATGATTTCGGGATGAATAAAGGAAAATAGGCATTCACATGACCTGTTTCCTTGAACATTGCATCCAGATTCCTTTGGATATTTTCCCAGATTGTATAACCCCAGGGCTTGATGACCATGCATCCGCGCACTTCACTATTCTCTGCCAAATCGGCTGATTTCACTACCTGCTGATACCATAGGGGATAATTCTCCACCCGGGTTGGTTCGATCGCAGTTCTCACTTTCTTACCCATCTTTTTTCTCCTAACCTGTACTATTTAAGTTTTTTCCTTATGTACTGTTACCAAAAACTTATCTCACACCCTTATGTCAATTAAAATACAACCGGGACTTCTCCAGAATTGCTCCTTAAGAGCACTACTATCATAGTCATGGGTGAAATCCGGGGTACATATTTCTTTTCTATCTGAGTCTTAAAAGGGCTGGTCAGATAATATTCGGGAATGCTTTTGGAATAATTGAGGGCAAAACGTACTATATGATTTTTATGATCGGGTTATGAGCAAAATAAGGGAAATTACTGTTTCATACTCTTGTAACCCACAGGGAGGCCACTCTAAAGGTACGGGGAGGTTAGGCTAAACATATTATCAGCGTAAGATATTTATTTTCAGTTAATTATGCCAGAATAGGGCTTAAAAAGGGAGAATTTTTGATTTTGGAACAGAATAATAATATTTTTTTAACTGGATAAAACATGATTTTGATAGTGAAACAGTGGTTATAATTTGTTAGTTTGAGAGAATGAGGTGATTAGGATGAAGTGGACTTAGTGGACGCAGAGGACACAGAGGACGTAGTGGACATTTATTGGGTGAATAGTGACTGAATGTAAGAAAAGATTTATTAACCGCGAATATCCTTCGCAGGCTACGGCACATCAAGAAGGCGTGAAATTACGCGAGAAAATTTAATGCAAGATTTTTGTAATTTAGAGGTTATTTAGGAGTAGAATAATCATGACTTCCCCACAATCAGACTTTCTCTACAGGTGATATCTAAAGAGATTGCGCGATAATTAACCGGGATATTGTTATGGTACAATCTATATCATATTACATTTTATTTTTCTTGACAGTATTCGGGATAATGTTCTATATTTGTAATTGATCAATAAGAGTAAGATTATCTTAGAGGAGATATTAAAAATGAGATGGTTAACTCGCCTGTTAATTAGATTGCTAAGTGCTATATATATATCTAGGGTAATATTATTATACAGTGTCGGGATTTATCTGGGGGATCAATTCAAATTCGGCTGACAGTAAGGCTTCATTAAAATGAAGCCACATTCTTGTAGACTTTGGAACTCGTATAAAAATGATAGAATTAACAAAAAAAGACGCTGCCTGAACCCTTGATAATGAACAGGCAGCTAAGTTAACAAAAAACCTGATTTAAAATTATTAAGGAGTAAAAAATGAGCAAGTACTTTTTTATCTTAGTACTGGGTTTATTTACTTTTTCCAGTTTAATGGGAGCAATATTTTATGTTGATGATGATGGTGGACAGGATTTCACTACAATTCAGGCAGGTTTCACAAGTCCACTTGTTCATAGTGGAGATACTTTGTATGTATATCCAGGGGACAATTATGGGCCTTTATCAATAGGTAATAGGGGATTATATATTCAAGCCTATCAAACAACAGGAATTGAGATCAGTGACGATGACACTGACGTTCATTGCATTAAATTTACCTCCAGTTGTAATGAACCTACCTATTTTGTGGGATTCTCTATTACCGGTGGAGATGATACCAATGGTGGAGGAGTATATGCTGGAGTAACAGTAAATCGATCCATATATTTTGATAAATGTGAATTTACACGTAATAGCGCAACAAACGGTGGAGCAATGTATTTTAGTGGCACTGATGACAATTGCTGTCATGTTTTCATAACAAACTCAGAATTTGAGCTCAATAGCGCTTCAAGTTAAGGTGGAGCGATATACGGGCAGTGTATGGGTTTAACCATGAATAATGTTTCATTTTACGATAATACTGCCAGTAGGGGTGGAGTTGCTTATGGTCATGGTTTATGGATATATGAATCCAGTCACATATTGATGTATGAAAATGAAGCCACATCTTACGGAGGAGCTTTGTATTTGAGTGGAAATGGTGGTATTTATCATGATTATATCTCATTAAATAAAGCAACAATTGCCGATAATGAATGCAATAATGGTATTGGTGGAATTTATGTGCAAAATGAACCCTATACTGACTTAACATTAATAAACTGCATAATCTGGGGTAATGATGGCAATTATCAATTACCAACAGTTGATGATATCACATATTGCTGTATCGAAGATGGACCAACAACTAACCATAATATAGATGATGATCCGGAATTTGTAAATGCTGCTGGTGACGATTATTCGCTTGAGTACTTTAGCCCCTGTATTGATGCCGGTGACAGAGACTCTGATTATGATGATGAAGACGAATCTATGGCAGATATGGG
>JAIPGP010000021.1 GCA_021735645.1 Candidatus Cloacimonadota bacterium | reverse complement strand
GCACAGAGAACACAGAGGAATGTGATGTAAGAACGACGGCATGCCAGGACTTTTGAACCATACCCCGGGACTGAATATAGAACACGGATGACGCGGATTTTTGGGATTTGTGCGGATAAGATAGGAAAAAGTATTATCGTAGTTTTGTGATGAATTGGTCGTTTCCTGCGCCACACTTCCGGAGTACCGTTAGCGTTGCACGGGCACTTAGAAAAGCAAACGTGCACCACCGGTGTATTTCGCAGGTGGGGCGGGAATGCGGGAAGGTTGGTAGAAGATAGAACACAGATGACGCGGATTTTGGGGATTTGTGCGGATTAATGTAATGCAAGAGTTTTTTTTACCACAGAGGGCACAGAGAACACAGAGGAATGTGATGTAAGAAGACGACATTGACTGATTGGGTATCAGGAGGGATGGTCGTCATTAGCGTCCCACTTGCGGAATACGCCAGCGGTACACTTATGACTTAGTTGAGGGAGGGGGATGTTGATGATAAAAAAGGCAGATGGGAAAATCTGCCTTTTTTACTATAAAGATATTTACTATTTATCTATTTCTTGAGTTTGGCAATTGCGTTTTCAGCAGCTTTGATGAGTAGATATTTGGTGGGTGCTGTAGTAAGCAGGGGATGCGTGCCAACCTGGAAGGAGATCAATTCATATACTGTCACATGTTTCTGAATAGCCAGAGCTACTACATTGATCAATTCACCAGTGGAATCACCACCAACTATTTCGCCACCGATAATAGAATGATCCTGAGGCGAAACAGTGAGTTTTACCAGCATTTTGGAAGTATCTGGCAGCGTTCCGGGATGGCGATCTACGTCCTGGAATGTACCGATCACATATTGCACTCCAGCTTCCTGGGCAGATTGCTCAATCGCACCGGCAGAAGCGAAGGCAATGCCACCGATTTTAGTAGAAAACACGGAAAGCGTGCCGGCGAAATTTCGCAGAAGATTGATACTGAACAGGTTATATCCCAAAATACGTGCTTCAGCAGTAGCCGTAGAAGCCAGCATGATATTATCTGTACGTCCGGTGATAAAGCCAGTAGTTTCTGAGCAGTCGCCAATGGCAAAAACATCTTTCTGCGGTGTTCTCATATAGCGGTCAACGATAATGGCATTATGCTTATTTACTGGTAGACCGGCAGCTTTTGCCAAGCCGGTATTTGGTTTATAGCCAATAGCTGCTATCACCATATCGGCAGTGATTTCAGAGCCGTCAGAAAGTCGGACACTGATAACTTTATTGTCTTTCCCCAGGATTTCAGTGACTTTGCAGCCGGTCTTCAGATTGATGCCAGTTGAGCGGATAGCTTCATCAGCTAAATCTGCGATATCTTTGGAGAAAGCGCGGAAGAGGCAGCAGCTTTCCATTTCCACCAGCGTAACAGTTTTATCAGCAAATTTGGCAAGCTGTTCAGCAACTTCTACACCAATAAACCCACCACCGATCACAACAATGTTTTTTGCTGCATCAGTTCTGGTTTTCAGTTTTTCGATATAATCATAGCTTTTGATGATATATTCCACACCATCGAGTTCATATCCGGGGATAAAAGTGGGCACGATTGGGATAGAGCCGGTGGCAAATACCAGTTTTTGATAACTGAATTCTTTGCCGTTCATGGTTTTCAGAGAACTATTTTCCAGATCAATAGCAATTACCTGGTCAATAACAACTTCGCCACCAGCATCGACAAATGGTTTGGGTCCCATAACATTTTTGTCAACTTTTCCCAGATCGTGGAAAATGTAGGGAATACCGCATGGTACAAGCCCTTTGGCTTCTTCTTTGATCATGAGGAAGCTTTTATCAGGATTTTGTTTTTTGCCGGTTACACCAGCGATAATACCAGAGGGTCCTCCTCCGATAATGATTACGTCATAATTTTTCATTTTTCAACTCCTTTATTATTTTTTAAAATGAGAACAAAAGGGATAGTGCCCAGGGCAAAGAAGGTAATGATCGAATAAGTGTTATCCAGCCCAATCTTGTCGGTTAGAAATCCCACAGACATAATCATAATGGAACTCAAGACAAAGCTGATAGTCATATAAATGCCATTGATCAAAGACATGTGCCGGGAATTGTGATCATGTACCATTGCCAGGAGCACCGGACCGCTGCCAAAGAGAAAGAAACCGTTTATGATCAGCATGGGAATAGTTAACCAGCCATGAAGATGGGTGAATAGCCACATAAAGAGCGGATTGATGATGGCAATGATCAGGAGAGCATTTTTTCTGCCGATCTTATCAGAAATAGAGCCAGCCAGAAAAGTGCCGGCAGCTCCGGCAAGCTGCAGTATGGAAAGTGATGCCCCAGCTATCCAGAGGCTGGAGCCTTTCATGGTGAGATAAGTAGGCAGGTAAATAGTGAGGGCAGCCTTTAACCCAGCCCGAAAAAATATGATACCTGCTATCGTAATGAAGAAGGGCGTCATTCCTTGTAAAGTGGTTCTAATTCCCACTGCATTTCTTGTTTTATCAGTTTTTATAACTTTAATTTTTCTCAGACGGAAGAAAAGGATCGTGGATGCTATCACGCCAAAGGGAGCCAGACGCCAGGTGCCATCCAGACCCCAAAGTGAGATTGCAGCCAGGATTATCAGAGGTCCCAGCGTTCGTGCCAGTTCTCCGCCCAGCATATAGAAGCTCATACCTTTACCGATACGATCTCCAGAAACCTGCTTGATCATCACAGGGGCAGGAACGTGAAAGAGCATGGCACCAATACCTGCCATGAATATGAGAACGGCAATAATAGTATAAGTGGGAGCAATCCCCAGCAGGCTCATGGAAACAGCCGTGATGGCGGGAGCAATAATGATCAGGTAGCGTACACTCACTTTATCGGCAATCAGTCCCAGGAGCGGATTCATGAGACTGGGTATCTGGCGGATAATATCCAGCAATCCTGCTTGGAACACGCTGATCCCGAGTTTATGAATTAATAGAGGTAGTATAGGTGCCAGAAATGAAGAATACACATCGTGGAAGAGGTGTGCTAAAGAGACTGTAAGTACGTTTCCGAGGTTGAATTTCCGATTATTCATCAGTAGAATTATCGTTCCTTTCCCGGCAGCAATTACCGTGTCCAAACTCGCTGGCAAGGTCAGTTATCTGGTCTGAATTGCAGATGGGGCAATGTGTAATCACCTTTTCCATATCAGCTTCAAAGACGTGGCTGCAATTCAGACATTTATAAATATTTCCTCGAAAATGTATATTTCCTCCACCAATGGAGAGATATTTTCCTTCGATCAGGAATTGCGCCAGCTTGAGCCTTGCCTGTTCTATGAGCCGCGTAAAAGTTGGTCGTGATATTTCCATCTCTTCTGCTGCTTGAGCATGTTCCATATTCAGATAGTCTGTGAGGCGGATTGCTTCGTATTCATCAATACTGAGAATAATGGTATCAAGTGATTTACGCCGGACACCTGCCGGCTTGAATTCTGTATAAACAGGTGGTTGCCCCACAATTCTGTCTTTTTGCGGTCTGGGCATTAACCCTCCTAATAATATTTTCTTGAGAGAGCAATATTTTGCACATAGGTTCATAATGCAAGTGTTTTTTTTGTAAATTCAGAATACCTGACCTCAAAGATATTAAAATGACCCCAATTTACAATAATCTTTAACTCAGTTTTACCAAAGGCTACTGCTAAAAAAAAATATTAAAAATAATGGGTATGGATATGCAAAAATGGGCGAAAATGTAATTTAATGAGTTAAAAGTATGCTAAACAATAAAATAAGACGTTACATTTGGGTCACATTTTATTTGAGAACTGTAATGTGTTATATAAGAGTGAATAGTGAAGAAATTATTGAAGAAAGATGTTTTTATTTTTTTAATAATATAATAGTAGGGGTAATCTTCATAAAACGCCAAAAGAGTAATATTTTGTTGTAATTAATATTATTGCAGGGAGTTATGATCTTACATTTTCCTTACATTTCCTTACATTTTTCTATCTATAATAGTCTGGAAGTTCAGATTAGGTAATATCCATAAAATCTGCCTTTGCGATAAATATAAAGATGAGAATCACGATAATAGACCTACAATTGAAGAAAAAATTCACATTAAACCCACTTTATGCAGTAGGATTTCACAAATAGCACCAAGTTTCTGGCATCCTCCTACGCTGAAGCTACGGAGGACTTGTAGCAGAGAGAGTTACAAAATGATTATAAATATTTAACCAGTGAACTGTGATGGGTAAATCCAACTGCACTTGTCCCTGTATCAGGAATACGACTCTTTACAAAAGCCTAACTCGGATAAACCGAAACCAATTGAAAGATTATCAACCACGGACGTCACGGACAGCACTGACAATGTAAGAAAAGAACCTATTTATTCTGGCATTATTTTCGTCAGAGAAGTCAGTGCGGTCAGTGGTTGAAAATCTTTTCTGCCAAAAAGTGACAGAATATTATCGAATAGGTACTGCACAATGGGATAATATATTGAAATGTATGGCAACACAATCTGTTACATTTAATGAGGTCAGGTGTTCTGAATTTATTGTTTTGTAGTAAATTTGCTCAAGTCGGAAATATTAGTTAAATAAGTAGTTTTGAGGCAAAGAGAAAGGCTATATCCACGGAAAAAGCCGCTGAATATAGCCTTGATATATATGTGAGATTTATTATTTATGGAGTCTGGTAAAGTTTCTCTTCTACAATGTAGCCTTCAGTATTTTCATACCAGTCATTGTAGACAGAACCACTGCTTTCTGCCCAGTCATCAACGTAGTTATAGGCATCAATAATGGCAATTCTCTCAATGGGATACGTCCATTCTACAGGAAGATTTATTGCCCAGGGCAGGTTGGTAACAGTCTTATAATACCTGTTTGAGCCAGCATTAGAAGTATCATCTCCGGTACCGAAGAGCAGGAGATCAGCTAAAATAGTAGGAGGCATATCAGGCAGATGAACTTCTTTACCAGTTATCTGATCAACTATGATAAATGGATTATAGGGTACAGTCCAGGGCAGAGTGCTTTCATCTAATGGCTCAACTAATTTAAGATAGAACTCAAATTCTACAGGGCTTAAATAGGGGTCATTGCTATCAGTATTCACGAAGGTGCTATTTTCCGGTTTTCCCATGATTTCCAGAGCGTTACTAAAGAATTTAATGATCTTTGAGCCATCTCCATCGGTAATAGATGAACCCTCGAGTTCGGGAGTAAGGGTGAGAATATCTATCTCAGCATCTAAAAATGGTAATTCAATAGCAAAGCCATTTTCATAAGCAGCACCTGATGCCTTTAAGGAGAAATATCCAAATACCTCGTAAAGGTAATCTGATGAATTATCTACGGTTTCAAAGCGATAGTTGAGAATTACGTCATTGAAATCATAATCGCCCATATGTGGCCATTTGTCTTCAAAGGCAAGAGTTCCCATTGCTAAGCTATCATCAGCAACCGGATAGAAATTCCGGAACGCTCTGGTAGGGTCTTCGGGGAAATCGTCATCATCATCTAATACCCCATCATAATCGTCATCATCGCCATAGCCTCTGGGACATTCATAAGACTCTATAGTTGCCGTGGCGCAGCCATAACCTAAGGTTCCACTTAATCTCCATCTAATCCAACCAGTATCCTCAGTGAATTCCACGGTGAATACATTTTCATGGCGTCCTGGATCAAACACAGTGTATTGCCCCATATCCCAATTAGAAGTATTCTCGAAACGATTATCCCAGCCAATCGGAATCTGTTGAGTGACATCATAGTCATTTAAATAGCCAAAGTGAGCCAGATATACTCCATCGCCTAAGCTTTCAACGCATTCTAATACAGGGTAAATCTGGTCTTCCCAGCAGCAGCGTTGCTCTCCGTCTCTATCTGCTTCTTCTGTTTCCGGATAAAAATCATGGATTATCTCATTATTCACAATCTGGTAAATTGCTTCCAGATCTTCCACTTCGCTAAAGGCTAATCTCACTTCATTGACATCATTCGGGATGCTGACAGTGCCCTGATATCCTTCATCAATTTTTACAAGTCCCTTTTTCAGTAAATTGTCTTCCAGATCATAGATATAGAAGACTCCCGTATAGAAGGCGCGAAAACTAACTTCAACATCTCTGTGAGTAGTGAAATTGAAGTCATCTGCAATAACAAGATCAGTCATAACTTTGGTGTCATTATTGACAGGGTCATTACTTGTAGAGCAACCGATCATTAATAGTGCGAGAGACATCAGTTGCAGACTAAAAAACAAAACAAAAAACTTTTTCATAATTAATTACCTCCAATTAAACTTATAATCAATTTAATGCTATTCATTAAGCAATTTAAATACCATTTTAAAAATAAAATTTGCACATTGTTGTGAAAGTAGCACTGTCATTGCATTTTGGCGCATATATATTTTTTTTAAAAGATATATCCATAAGCTCTGAATTAAAAGATGCTCCGATTCTGGACAGCTGGTATTCCCGTTTTCGGTCATTATACTTCTTCTACAACGATCGAGTCATTAGTATATATGCAAATTCCGGAGGCAATCAGCAGAGCTTCTCTGGCAATATCTTTAGCAGTCAGATCGCTGAATTTTACCAGGGCTTTAGCGGCAGCCAGGGCATAATTTCCACCTGAGCCAATCGCTACAATGCCTTCATCAGGTTCCAGCACATCACCATTCCCGGTAAGCACCAGCAGGTTTTCTTTATCAGCTACGATCATCATGGCTTCCAGGTGGCGCAGCATTTTATCTGAGCGCCATTCTTTGGCAAGTTCCACTGCGGAACGCAGCAGATTCCCTTTATACTGTTTCAGTTTTGCTTCGAAATTTTCGGTGAGTGTGAAGGCGTCTGCAGTAGCACCGGCAAAGCCTACCACTACTTTATCCTCATACAGTTTTCTGATCTTACGGGCAGTGGCTTTCATAACGGTGTTACCCAGTGTAACCTGACCATCTCCGCCAATGGCAATTTTGCCTTTATGCTTTATGCCAATTATTGTAGTTCCGTGCATTGTATTCATAATTTTCCTGAACTTTTATTATTTCTTGAGTTTCTCACTCATTCCCTGTTTGGCTTCGTGGTATTCAGTTTCGGTATTCACTTCCCAGATATTGGTTTTGTCTTTGATGCCTTTGGATATGTTATCGACTGCTGTCATGGCAGTGAGCATGGAATGGTCCTGATTGTTATAACGATGCAGCCCATTACGTCCCACCATATAAAGGTTATCAATCCCATCCACGAATTCGCGGATATGTTCAAATTTGTCATAGCTGCCAAAATAGGCGGGATAGGTCTTGGGAGTGCGAATGACTACCGAGTCCAGAACATCTTCCCGGTCAATGATGTCTATTTTCACCATCTCATCAATTCCCAGTTGTGCCATCTTCTTATCTTCCCAGCTCCACATGTCATCCGTGTCATTCAGGAAATATTCCAGTCCCAGCCAGACGTTATTCTCATCTGCCACCAGATAGGGACTCCAGTTATTGAAGACCTGCACTCGACCCACGATCACATCACGCTCCTGGATATATATCCAGTTATCCGGCACGATATCATTAACGGTTTTAAAAGTGCTGACATTTTTCACTTTCAGTTTTTTAAGCAGTAAGCCCACTGTAATGAAATCACGATAGATAAGTCCCTCTGCTACTTCTTTGGCTTTAGCAGGAACATTGCTTCCCATGTCCAGGATCAGGTCTTTCACCGGCATAGTAGAAAAATAAAGATCGCCGGAAACTATTTCCTTTTCACCACTTTCAGTATCGGTGACTTCTATTCCCTTGATTTCACCATCTTCATAGAGCAATCTGGTACATTTCTTTTTCATATAGAGTTCAGCCCCATCTTTCTGCACCATTTCTGCCACAGTTTCCCACATTTGACCAGGCCCATATTTCGGGTAGGTAAATTGCTCAATCAGCGATGTTTCAGTGCCTTTTTGCCCAATTGAGGTATCTTTTTTGAAGATAGAGCGGACAGCATGCAGAATAGCTTTGGATATAGAAAGTCCCTTCACTCGCTGGGCACCCCATTCAGGGCTGATATGATCCGGCGTGATGCCCCATACCTTGGTGGTATAATCCCGAAAGAAAGTATTATAAAGTTCTTTTCCAAAGCGGTTAATATAAAAATCCGCCAGCGATTTTTCCGGGCGGATGGGGAAGAGACGTATCCAGAAATAGGTGATGCCAATCTTAATGCAGCGGATAATACCCAGATTAAGGATAGTCTCCATATTAAGCGAAATAGGATAAGAGAAAAAGCGGCGTAAAAAGAATATTCGTGAAATCCGGTTACGGATGAGCAAAACCTTGTTTTCCTTTTCAGGATCAGGTGCTCCAGGTTTTTTGGATAGAGGGATATCACGTTTCAATTTTATATCATCCTGACTGGGAGCTCCCTGCAGAGGTAATATATTCTGCCACCAGTTCATAACCCGGTCAGACTTGGAAAAGAACCGGTGTCCCCCGATATCGATCCGGTTTCCCTTATACTTTACTGTGCGGGAAATTCCTCCGATCTCATCACTCATTTCATAGATCACAGGTTGAATATCAGTCCGCTTCAATAGTTCGTAAGCAGTAGTTAATCCTGCGGGTCCTGCCCCGATAATAATGGCTTTTCTTTTTGTTTCCACAATCTCTCCCTATTGCTTTTTATTATATAACAAATATTTTCGTGCCAGGAAATTCCAGATAAATACCAGTACAATGGCGATAGAATTAGAGAATTCTATCATCAAAGGCTGCACTTCGGTAAGGAACCAGACGATTCCAG
The DNA here is from genome assembly GCA_021735645.1 of Candidatus Cloacimonadota bacterium. Lineage (GTDB taxonomy): Bacteria > Cloacimonadota > Cloacimonadia > Cloacimonadales > TCS61 > Stygibacter. The sequence continues at coordinate 35,569 of JAIPGP010000021.1, read as the reverse complement.
CTTTCAGCAGCAGTCCCACGACTCCAATAATAGCAAAGGCAATGAAATCATAACCCTGTTTCTCAATTTTGCGATGTCTGAATATCCAAAGCGAACTCAGGATATAATTAACAGAAAGTCCCAGAATGAAGGATATTACGATGGCATATACTTCATAAATGCCAAAAACCCGAACTGCAATGCTGGAAGCTGCCAGATCGACTACAGCAGCAAAACCGCCTACGAATAAATAACGAAAGAACTGGATAAAAGTATCATCTGTATCATCTACAAAATACTTATTCCACAGTGTCTTGATCCTCATCAATCTCATCCTCATTGGGCTGAACTGGTTGCTCTGGTTCTTCTTCCGGTTCTGGTTTAACATCTGGTATAGTTATCTCGATACTCATTTCTTTTACTTTACGATATTTTTTCATCACTGCTTCCTGCTCCGCTTTTGGTACACTGGCAAGTGTAAGATTATAAATATCCTGCGAAGACAGGGTTTCTTTTTCCATAAGCACCTTTGACATGGATATCAGTAATTCTTTACGCTCAGTCAATATTTTAAGTGCTTTCTGAAAAGCTTCATTGATAAAATTGTGTATTTCTTCATCTATCATTTTTGCTGTTTCTTCGCTCACATGTTCCGTAGACCCTAAATCTTTTCCTAGGAATATCTGACTTTCCTTCTTAGATACCGTCATAGGTCCTATCTTATTACTCATACCCCAGTTCGTAACCATTTGCCGAGCAATATCTGTTGCCCGTTCTATATCATTAGAAGCTCCTGTAGTAACGCAGTCATGGCCAAATATCACTTCTTCAGCACATCTACCGCCATATAGCCCCACCAGCATCTGAATCAGATAATCCCTGGAATAATGTGCTTTCTCTGTTTCCAGAAAGTGCGTTGCTCCACCAGTGAATCCTCGGGGTATGATAGTAACTTTATGAATAGGTTCTGCTTTTTCCTGAAAAATAGAGCAGAGCACGTGACCCACTTCATGATAGGCAGTTATCAATTTATCTTCATCAGATATCACGCGGCTTTTCCGTGCTTTACCCAGAGTAACTTTATCTTTTGCTTCTTCAAAATCATCCATTTCGATAATTTTCTTATTCTTACGTGCTGCCAGCAGAGCTGCTTCATTCACCAGGTTTGCCAGGTCTGCTCCGCTGAATCCGGGAGTACCCCGTGCGATAATTGCCAGACTGGTATCTTTGTCTAAGGGCAGTTTTTGGGAATGCACCCGCAGGATTGCTTCTCTACCTTTTATATCTGGCAGATCAACCACAACCTGGCGATCAAATCTTCCGGGTCTTAATAAGGCAGAATCCAGGACGTCTGGTCTATTTGTAGCAGCAATAATGATCACGGCATCATTAGCATCAAAGCCATCCATTTCCACCAGCAACTGGTTCAAGGTCTGCTCACGTTCATCATGACCTCCACCCAGACCAGCCCCGCGTGATCTGCCCACAGCATCAATTTCATCGATAAAAACAATACAGGGAGAATTCTTTTTTGCTTCTACAAACATATCTCTAACTCTGGAAGCTCCCACACCCACGAACATCTCAACGAAATCAGAACCGGAAATGCTATAGAAGGGAACTTTGGCTTCGCCGGCTACTGCTTTTGCCAGCATTGTCTTACCGGTTCCCGGTCTGCCTACCAGCAATACGCCACGCGGTATTCTGCCGCCCAGACGTTGAAATTTCTCAGGTGCTTTCAGATAGGCTACGATTTCTTCCAGCTCTTCCTTGGCTTCATCCACGCCAGCTACATCAGCGAAAGTTATCTGTGATTTTGCTCCATCTGCCAGTTTTGCCCGGCTCTTGCCAAAGCTGAATACCTGTCCTGAGCCACCCCGCATACCACGCATCATAAAGAACCAGAGTCCGATAAAAATCAAAAACGGCAGCCATGCCCCGACGATTTCCAGCATCCGGGAAGGTTTATTTGAGACTATATTTATGCCTAAATCATTAAACTTCCAAACCACCTGCGGGTCTCTAAAGGGTAAATAAGTTGTATATACCTGCTTAGCAGTATCTACTGCCCTGATATCTTTATCAGAAAATGAGACTTCTACAATTTCACCAACCTGTGCCTTGCTCATTAATTCTGAAAAACTTATGTTTTTCACCTGCGTTCCACTTGTTTTATACATCTGGTACATCACGATCAGAAATAATATCATCACAATAATAAATGTATAATTTCTCGGAGTCTGAAAACGGCTATAGGGCTTTTGTCCTTCGCTTTTCCGTTCTTTATCCTGGTTTTTCTTTTCGTCGTTCATCAACTGTAAATCTCCTTCTTTAATATGCCAATATAGGGTAAATTGCGATAATGCTCCGCATAATCAAGTCCATAACCTACCACAAATCTATTCTCAATGTCAAAGCCCTTAAAGGCTATATCAATATCATGTTTCTGCTCAGGTTTCTTCAATAAGGCGCATATTTTCACAGACAATGCTCCGCGACTTAGCAGATTAGCTCCGTAGCCCTCCAGGGTTAAGCCTGTATCAACGATATCTTCCACCAGTATCACATGCTTGCCTTTCACGTCTGCCATCAGTTTTTGACGCTCCTCTACTTTCCCGCTGCTGGTTGTACCGTCTTTATAACTTGATAAACTTACAAATCCCATCAGAATAGGAATATCAATTGCCCGGCACAGATCAGCAAAAAAGAAAACTGCACCTCGTAATATACAGATCAGCAGTGTTTCTTTTTCCTGATATTCTTTAGTTATGTCCCTGCCCAGTTCTTTCACTCGCCGGGAAATTTCTATCTCATCTATGATGATTCTTTCTAAATCTAAATTCATTACTACCTTCTCTTCATTCGCTCTGCAGCACGAGCTTTACGCTGGCGAATCTTTTCTATTTTTATCATCAATATATTCACTGTTTCTTCACTTACAGCATATCTCTGGTCTATTCGCTGGCTGCCTACCCAGAATATCTGTTCCTGGTCAGTAAATACCAGGTTCTGTTTTCTTTCCGGCACCGGCACTTTTAGATCAATAAAGAAATCTTTTAATTTCTTGCTGTGCTTCATACCAAAAGGCACAAACCGGTCACCTGCTTCGCGATGCCTCACTATAAGCGGAAACACTAATTTATCAAAATCCAGATAAGCGATATTCTTGTCTACAAATAAGTCTCGATCTACTGGCAGCTTCTTTAATTTCTTCATGCTTATCCGCCAGCCATCATAGGCAAACCGGCTGCGCAGACTCGGAATCTCGTGCGGACTGTCCGGTTCTTTCTGTTCTATTATACCTTGCTTATAGAATTTCAGATTGTCATATACTTTTTCCAGATATACTTTATGAGGTAATTGTATCTGCCGGTTACCTTTCCGCTGTAAAGCCTCTTCTATTACCTCAAAATTACTCTGATAAAAGTCCTGCTCACTGCCAGCTATCTCTCCGAATAGATGACGGTAAATATAGAATCTTAAAAGTGAGCGAATCTTTAGAAGTTCAGGAATATTCAGGATAAACGCTTCTTCATTATTATCTTCTAATACACTTCGCATCCGCATCAATGCTGAACTGCACAATATCTCATCTGCTTCCTGCAATAGCGGAGCTGCTGCTGATATTTTTTCGATCACTCGCGGATTTATGTGTTCGCTTATCCAGGGTATGGCTACATTCCTCAATTTATTGCGGGTAAATTCATTTTCCTGATTACTAATGTCCTCGCACCACTTCAGATTCTCTGCCTCCAGATATGAGACAATCTCATGCCGCGAAAAGGGCAGCAGGGGATGCGTCACCATTCCATTACGGACGCGAATACCCGCCAGCCCCGTCAATAAACTGCCTCGCAATAACCTGTAGAGCACCGTCTCTGCCTGATCACTGCGATTATGTCCCAAAGCTATCATATCTATTTTATAGGATTGACAGATACGACGGAAACAGTTAAAACGGAACTGGCGTAGATTATTTTCATTTACTTTCTCTCCGGCAGGATCAAAATGCTCCACTAATACTGCAATATTGCGGGAAAAACAGAATTTTACTATTGCCTTTTCTTCTAAATCACTATTTTCACCACGCAAATGATAATTTATGTGAACTGCCAGCAGATGGAATTGATATTTAGTCCGCAGATGAAAAAGAGCTGTCAGTAAAGCGGTGGAATCCGCTCCGCCTGAGAAGCCAACAAGTATCCTTGATTTCGGTTTGAACAACCGCTGCTCTTCAATATAATCCTCAAATTTTACCAGAAAATCTATCTCTTTCTTCATCAATATGCCTCTATTTTTATATTGAAGCTTATAACTGCCTATCTTAAAATGTGTCAATTAAAAAAACGCTCTCATGTTTTAGTGACCCATAAATTACACTCATGGACAATATGGACAAAATGGGCAAAATGGACGACATCAAAGCAGAAGCCTGCTGTGTTTTAATTATCATTACGTCCATATTGTCTAAAAAGTCCATTGTGTCCATAAAAAGGTCTTAATCATAAAAGCTGGATAAAAAAATGGTGCAGAAGAGGGGAGTCGAACCCCTACAAGCGTATTGCTCACTAGACCCTGAACCTAGCGCGTCTACCAATTCCGCCACTTCTGCACTATCAAGAATATCCAAATATTTTCAGCTCAACTATGTGTCAAGCTAAAACTGAGAAGCAAAAAAATGGCGGAGACGCAGGGATTCGAACCCTGGATACAGCTATAAACCATATACACGATTTCCAATCGTGCTCCTTGAGCCAGCTCGGACACGTCTCCGCAAATCGAAGTCAATATTTTCAGGCAGAAATTTCTGTAAACTGATTTTTATTTGAAATCGTGATTAATCTAAGTCAGGGTTTTCGTCTTTGAGGAAAGTTGCAAGTGCCTTTTGCAGGTCTTGAGGAGTAGCAATGGCATCAGTTAGAGTTTTCACTTCATCCTGATTGACTTCTTTTTCGATTATTATCCGGATTTTCTGGGTGTTTGGAAGTAAGGATTCATTAATCTGCAGTCTGCCATCCAAAATAGCTACCAGCACAACTCCGGAAAGGATAATGACCCAGTTGGCGTATATCCAGAAGAGATAGATAGGCACAAAAGAGACAACGCCGAAGATGATCTGCATATTAGTAAGATTATAAATATACCAGTCAAAAGCGTATTTAAAGATGATCCAGATCAGGGCGGAAGTGCCGGCACCGATGAAGATGGAGCTGTAGCGGATTTTAACAGTGGGGATAAAGAAGAAGCCGAGAGTGAAGATCACGAACATGATGAGGAAGGGGGAGATATAGGTGAGAATACCCTGGAGGAAGGGAATTTCAATGAATTTAAGCAGAATTGGCACTGAGGAAGTAGAGATAAGAATAAGCAGAAGCAGAACTCCACCAACGCACATGCCAAAGAACTTGATGATATCACCAAAGAAATTTTTATTTTTCTGGGAAGCTGCCCCCAGGATAGTATCAAAGGTGTCATTAATAATACGGAAAAGAGAGTAAGACGTGAAGATGAGCAGCATGAAACTAAATAAGTTAAAGGATATTTTCTGAGTAGTGATTTTTGCTATATATTCACCTATCTGCTGGGCAGAATCCGGAACAAAGATGGAGATAAGAAAGGTTTCCAGTGATTGACCGGAAGCGAAAGGCAGCTCAGGAATCAGGAAAAAAAGGAAGATAAGGAACGGGACAAATCCCAGCAGTGTTACAAAAGTGAGAGATGCTGACTGGTTAAAGACGCGGTCTTTGAGAAATTTTTTACCAAACAGGGAAAGGAATGAGTGCAATTTAGACATGGGCAATTCCTTATTTATTCATAGCGAAGGGCAGTAACCGGGTTCAGGTTTGCTGCTTTGATAGCGGGAATAATACCGGAAAGGAAGCCTACTCCCACGGAGACTGCTATAGCAGCAATGACCATACCGGGATAAGCGATTAGCTGGAATTCCAGATATCTACTGACAATATTCAAGATAGAGAAGCCGGTAGCAACTCCGATAACGCCACCAATGAAGGTAACCAGAATAGTTTGCACCAGGAATTGGATAAAAAGATCAAATCTACGGGCACCTACAGCCAGTCTGATACCAATTTCCCGGGTACGTTCCTGGATGGTAGCCAGCATGATATTGATGATCACAATACCGGCAACCAGCAGTGAAATAATACTGATCAGAAAAAATACCATGCGAAAAGTCTGGGCATTTCTCTCAATTTCCTGAGCTTCTTCCTGAGCGGACTCAATATTGAAAATATTTTCTCCATGTCGGATATTGAGGAGTATATTTTCCAGTTTATCGGCGAGATCAGGAGCGGCTTCGGGTGATTTTGCCTTGAGAGTCAGAGAATTTATTACATCTTTACCGGTAATTTTATTAACCATTGTGCTGATTGGGACAAAGCTGCGTCTATTCAGGTAGTCAAGCGAGTTATCATTGCCGACATTAAAATTATTTTTCAGATAGCGGTGTTTCATAACGCCAATTACTTTCAGCCGGCGGTTATTAAACGTCACAAATTCGCCTATAGGATCATTATTGGCAAATAGCTCATTTTTGATAGTACTGCCTATCACGATCACATCATTATTCTGGTCAATATCAAATTCACTGATGAAGCGTCCACGATCTGCTGTCCATTCTTCAATATATTGATAATCCGGCACTACACCCTGAACGCGGTTGCGATAAAATTTATCTTTATAGGTGATTCTGCCCCAGTCATTCGTTTCGGGATTAAAGAATTGGGCTTCGGGGAGCAGTTCTCGGATATGGAATAATTCTTTGAGAGTAAAATAATCGCGTTCATTGCCGTCACCATCATATTCCCAGTTGCGGTGTACTGTGATCTTTGCCAGTCCGCCCCGTTCCATCATCCAGGACAGTGTTTGCTGATTAATGCCATTCACCATTGCCAGCACAACTATCACAGACATTGTACCCAGGACAATACCGAGAACAGTAACCAGACTGCGGATTTTTCGGGACCAGAAATCAGATAGCCCGACCTGAATGCTTTCTTTAAGTGAGATAGCCATGATTATTCTACAATCAGACCGTCAATGATCTTAATGGAGCGGTCTGCTCTTTCCGAGACGGCACTATCATGTGTGACGATGATGATTGTGTGGCCCTTCCGGTTAAGATCAGAGAAGATGGAGAGGATATCATTACCGGAATTTGTGTCCAGATTGCCGGTTGGCTCATCCGCAAGCAGGATAGTGGGAGTATTCACTAAAGCTCTGGCAATAGCAACCCGCTGTCTCTGTCCGCCGGAAAGCTCCGAGGGTTTATGTTTCAGGCGGTCTGCCAGACCTACGTCAGCCAGCACTTTTTCTGCCAGGACTTTTCTTTTGGCAGCACTCATACCGGAATACATTAAAGGCAGTTCCACATTACGGCGAATATTCAGATGGGGCAGCAGATTAAAGGTTTGAAATACAAAGCCGATTTTGTGATTTCGAATCGCAGAAAGTTTTGACTTCTTCATTTTGCTGATCTCCTGGTCTTCCAGCCAGTAACTGCCAGTTGTAGCAGTGTCCAGGCAGCCCAGAATGTGCATCAAAGTAGATTTACCCGAACCGGAAGGTCCCATAATGGCGACAAATTCGCCTTTTTGTATCTCAGCAGTTACACCTCGCAAAGCCTGTACGGAAATTTTACCCATGTTATATTCTTTGACAATATTTTCAAATCTGATCACTGTTTCCATATATACTCCATGACCAAGATTCTTTTTTAATAAAATTATTATATGTCAACTAAATTTGCCTTTCCTGGTGAATTATTATGAAAAAAGGGACTTTACAGAGGTTAGTGTTAGAGAAACATAAATGTAAATTTTGGAGAAAACAGGGGTATAGCATCAGAATGATAGTTACAGGTAAATCGAATGGTGGGAGAATGCAATTTAAGAGTTTTTTAACCACAGAGAACACAGAGGAATGTAATGTAGGAACGAAGGTGAGCCAGGATTTTGAATGGTACCCGGGACTGAAGATAGAACACGGATGACGCGGATTTTGGGGATTTGTGCGGATAAGATAAGAAAGAGTATTATAGCAGTTTTATGATGAATTGGTCGTTTCCTGCGCCACACTTCCGGAGTACCGTTAGCGTTGCACGGGCACTTAGCTGAGCAGACGTGCATCGCCGGTGTATTTCGCAGGTGGGGCGGGAATGCGTGAGGTTGGTAGAACATAGAACACGGATGACGCGGATTTTTGGGGATTTACACGGATAAGATAAGAAAGAGTATTATAGTAGTATGGTTATAAATTGGTCGTTTCCTGCGCCACACTTCCGGAGTACCGTTAGCGTTGCACGGGCACTTAGCTGAGCAGACGTGCATCGCCGGTGTATTTCGCAGGTGGGGCGGGAATGCGGGAAGGTTGGTAGAATATAGAACATGGATGACGCGGATTTTGGGGATTTGTGCGGATTAATGTAATTTAAGAGTTTTTTAACCACAGAGAACACAGAGGAATGTAATGTAGGAACGAAGGTGAGCTAAGACTTCTGAATCGTACCCGGGACAGGAGTTTTGAGCGACTTTGACTGACTGGGAATCAGGAGGGAAGGACGTCCAGAAGTCTTATCCGGGGTAGCGTTCAAAACTTCTGACTTAGCTGGGGCAATGTAATGGAAGTGTGAGAATAAGACTTTTGGTTTAGATGGGGCTTTTTTCAGGGTCAGATTCTCAAGTCAATCTGATGAGTACATCATCTAAACTCGATATCTTTAAAGGGTTTATGTGTATTTGAGGAGAAGAGCCCGGAGGCTTATGCTTGACAGAAGGGCAGTGCTTAAAGAAATTATGTAGTTACTAAGTGAGATTGAGGAGTTTAGATGTTTAGATTACTGGTCACAGGTATTTTTTTGCTGGTGATGCTGTTTCCTTTGTTGGGACAGATAGACCTGTCCTGGAATACACCTGCCTGCAGGAATGAAATAAAATTTTCCTGGCTGCAAGATACAGATGAAATTATTCCAGCTTCTAAAGCTGTTGCTCAGGAATATGATCTGGCAATATCTGGCTGGCGGAATTTTGTCAAAAGTCTGAGCAGGTATATTTCTCGATCTGATGAAGAAGGCGTTTTCTTTCAATATCAGCCGGCTGGCAGCTCGGATATCTGGCTGCAGATCAGTCTTCAGGCGGGAGCAGATTATGCAGCGGTAACTGACAGCAGCTATTATTTCACGCATTATGGGTGGCTTATGCAGGGTCACATCGGGGAGAAACTTAGTTTTTATACTCAGTTCTGGGCCGGGCATTTCGGTGGCGATTCAGATTTTGTCCTGCCTAATTCACCTTTAATAGATAGCTGGCTCAAATATCAGAATGATACTTATTATCTGGATAATATCAGAGGCAAGCTGCTGTATACAGGAAACTATCTGGATGCTGCTCTGGGACGGGGCAAGTATGAGATTGGCAGTAATATAGCCGGCAGCATTATCCTCTCAGATGTCTGTAATGATTATGGCTACATAAGTCTTGATTTCAAGCTCGGTGATCTCCGGTTTTCACTGCTGAATGCCAGTCTTACAGCTGATTCCAGCAGTGTGAATTTCAGCGATGAATATAAAAATTACCGCTACAATGAAGATAAATACCTCACGATTCATAAAATTGACTGGACTCCGTCGCAAAAGCTGCATTTTTTTCTGGGAGAAGAAGTTATATATGGCTCGCATGATGCGGAAATCAGTTATCTGCTGCCTTTTAATTTTATCCGGGCAATTGAGCATAATCTGGGTGATCATGATAATGTGATCATATTTGCCGGCTGGGAATGGAAGTATGCCCAAAATTTATTCTGGTATGGTAATCTGGTGCTGGACGAACTGCGAAAATCTGAGATTATCGGAGACTGGTGGGGCAATAAATATGCTCTGCAGACTGGTAATACCTTCTATTTCGGGCAACATAAATTCTCTTTGGAATTTACTGCGGTGCGTCCCTGGCTCTATACGCACAAATCAATTTATACCCGCTATTCGCATGACAAAAAAGGACTGGGCTTCCCGGAAGGCAGTAATCTGATGCAGATTGCCGCTGCTCTTGAACTGCAGCTATCTGATAGAATGATACTTAATTGCCTGGCTGCCTTTATCCGGCAGGGTGAAACCGGAAATAACTGGTCGATCAACTATCAGAATGAGATCACAGATATTGATAATGAAGAAACCAAATGGTTTGGTGGTAATCCTGAGAACAGATATAAACTGCAGGGCGTGATATCCTGGCAGTTGCTGGCACATCACTGGCTTAAACTGGGAGCTGATGCTCTTCTTCGGGATGATGAGGATGATTTACAGCTTTATATATCGTGGTTTACACGTTATTGATATATGATTCCGGCGATAACAATATTTTCGGTATTTGTTCTGGCTGCTGTTCTGCTGCTGCTGAAACAGCGGGATGCGAACCAAGAACAGCGAACGTTTTCCATTCTGATAGCCTGCCGTGATGAAGAAGATAATATTCCCGGCTTGATTACAAGTTTAAGTAAAATAAATTACCCGCAAAATATGTTTCAGGTGATCATAGTCGATGATGCATCCTCAGATAATACCTGGCAGCTTTTACTGAAACATACTGCCAGTCTGCCGAATTTTCAGGTGTATAGGCTGCCGGAGAAGTCAGCAGAATATAAGGGGAAAAAGGCTGCTTTAAAACTGGCTGCCGAACAGGCTGAATATGACTATTTACTATATACAGATGCAGATTGCCTGCTGCCGGGAGATATTCTGAATTCCTACAGCAGTTTACTTATTGATGGCATAGATGCTGTTATCGGCTGGTATATCACTAAAAATGCCACACCGGTTCAGCGTATCATTGATATATCTTCCGGTGTGACATTTGCTCTCACTTCCCGCCTTGGAATGCCTTTCTCTGCCTCTGGTATGAATTGGGTACTGCGCAGGGAAGCATTTTTTGAAGTTGGAGGATACGAGAAGATCAAAGATAAGATAGCTGGTGACGATAAATTGCTGCTGCTGCTGGTGAAAACTCTGGGCAGAAAGATAATATTTAATCACAGATGTCCGGTGGAAACTGTATTACCCGCTGGAGCAAATACGCAGAGACTGCTGCGGAAGTATGGCAAATTTGCCAGTTCTCCGCCAGCAATAAAATTAAGTATGCTGCTCATTTTTGCTTTTTATATTTATTTACCCTGTCAGATGGTTGGGCAGGGATTTGAGATTGGTTATATATACTTGAGTGGTTTACTTTTGTTATGGATGATTGTTCTTCTTCATTTTAAGTTGAAGTTCAAATTCACTGACCCAATTATATTAGTGATATTACCTTATCTGATCGGTTATTTTGTGCTGAGAGGCAGCCTTGGCAACTGGGAATGGAAAGGTCAAAAACAGAAAGAATCCTGATTTATTTTGTTTTGCATAATTCTTTATTTTAATAGTTATTATTAATTTCATTTATTAGCACTGTGAATGCAATTCATTTTTTAGCTTTACAATTTGTTGACTGATTTCTTAGCTGACACCTGTTAATTATATTCAAATCGGTAAATATATTTTGCCGGTAAAAAAAACTCACTGAATTGGAGGTTTTATGCTTAAAAGATTTTTATTTGTTATTGTGATCCTGACTATGGTAAGTGTCACCTTTGCTGGTGGTATTGCACTGTCTGGAGTAGGCACAAGAGCCAAAGCCATGGGTGGAGCTATGCGAGGTCTGGCAGATGATGCTTCTGCCATGTACTGGAACCCTGCGGGACTGTCTTTCCTTGAAGAAACTACTCTCACTGCAGGAATTCACTATGTAGATTTCAATGGTGAATATGAAAATCTTGAGGGAGTCACTTATGAAAATGACGACCTGCTCAATCTGATTCCCAGCCTTGTTTTCGCTAAAAACTGCCCTGATAAACCCTGGAACTGGGGTTTTGGTATTTATGTACCCTTTGGGCTTTCCGCTGAATGGGATATGTATCAAAGACCAGATACAATGAATGAAATGTATTTAGGTGGCGATATCAATGGTAATGGCACACTGGATGATCTGCCCCTTGACTGGGATGGAGACATGGAAGAAAATGAAACTTTTGGTTCTATGATGGTAGTAGATTTTCATCCTACTTTCAGTTATAAATTTAATGATAAATTTTCTGCCGGTATTGGTTTAAGCATTGATTATGCTTCCATAAAACTTACAAAAGTGAAACTGCACGAAAACGAAGAGATGCCAGCATATTCTTTGGGTGAATATTTACCAACTTTCTTTGAGCTGAATGGAACTGGCATGACTTATGGAGCAAATTACGGTTTGATGTATAAGCCAACTGAATGCCTGAGTATTGGTCTTTCAGGAAGGACGGAATCAGAGCTTACATTTGAAGGTGATGCTAATATTGATGTATATTTGAACAATTGGATTGCATATGTAAAGGGACTTGGTACTGGTGAAAATGGTGTAACTGTGAATGCCAATCCTGATGCAGAAGCTACTATTGTACTTCCTGGTGATTTTGGTGGTGGCTTATCTTATAAGATCAACGAGAACTGGCTGGTTTCTGCTGATTTCACCTATACCTGGTGGGAATCGGTTGATGTGATTAACATAGAGTTCTCTGGTGTTGATAGTCTGTTAGGAGAGCCTCTGGAAGACGAAGAAATGGTTCTGGAGTGGACAAATACGATTCGTTTTGGACTGGGAACAGAATATGTAATGGGTCCCCTGGCTTACAGATTGGGATACTATTATGATGAATCACCTTTAAATGACAAAACAATGTCAGTTACATTCCCTGATTTCAGCACGAAGAATGCTCTAAATGCTGGTCTGGGTTATCAGGTAACTGAAAAACTCAGTCTTGATTTCGCTGTTGAGTACATCATGTTTGAAGAACGCGAAGTAGATGAATATGAAGATAATTTGCCAGGAACTTATAATGGTGGTCTTATCGACATCATGCTTGACTTCACCTGGAAATTCTAATATCTATAAAATTAAGATAGAAGCCCCTGCTTGCAGGGGCTTTTTCTATTTTTATCAGCAGCTCAACTGGCAAAATCTTTTACCATAAAAAGTAACGTTATAATAATATACAATATCCGTAATGAGGTATAAGAAACTAAATTTAGAAATTAGGACACTTGTAACCCACAGGGAAGCCACAGGGAGGGTACAGGGGGTGAAAAAAGCAGGGAAAAGCTAGTTAAGGGTATATATATCAGGTATTTGGGTAAAAATTCCGGCAAAACAGATGAAAACGGATAAATTGAAACAGATGACATAATATTTTGAGTGGAAGAAATGATGAATTCAAAAATAAAACTGATGTATTATTTGTAGGGGATAGCTGGATGGTTGGAAGTCTGAGTGAAAAATGGGTTTTGAGTGGAATTTTTTATGGACAGGATGGACACTATGGACATTATGGACGGTAAGAATCATTATTAATCAGTTTGGTTAAAGCTGTTAGGAGAATATTGATTGATATTTTAATTGACAGATTATTCTTGATTTATTCCTCTTAGGCGGGATAAAAGGGAGGGTTATTAATGCAGAGGAATTTCGTATTAATTTTAATATTAGTTTCATTAGTGTCATTGTTTTCCGAAGGTCTAAAAGTAATTTCATTTCAGAAAGACAGCTATGATTTGAAGGGAAGTGTAGAACCACTTTCAGACGCCAATGGGGATTTATGTTCAATCCTTAGAATAGAGCATAATTTATCAAACGAAGTATATCTTACAGACGTGGAAGTATATAAAAGAGTTAAAAAGACAAATAGTATAGTATATTTTTATTTAAGCAGGCATGAGAGCTCAGTAACTATTTCTGTAGAAAATTATTTACCGATTAAATATCGGTTTGAAGATACACTTGAATCAGAGAAGACTTATGTTTTAAAGCTGACAGGTTCTTTAAGTATTCCAATAATAATTAAAACTAATTTATCAGGAGTAAAGGTATCAATTGATGGTAAATTAATGGGTAGAACAGAAGACAAACAAATTAGCTTTGCAATTGCAGATGGAATGCATGAGGTCAAATTAGCAGCTGCTGGTTTTGAAACAATAGATGATACAATTAATGTATCGATGAAAAACCAGATGTTTGAGTATGAATTAAATGAGAAAATGAACTCAACAGTATATATAAATACCATTCCTTCGCAAGCTGAAATTTATATAAATGAAATAAAATTTGGTATAAGTCCTGTAACGGATTTTTTCCCGGAAGGTGTATATTCCATCAGAATTGAAAAGGAAAGTTATGAAACAATCAATGATACTATCGCAATCACCGAATTTACAGAAAAAGAATATATCCTCAAAGATATCAGAGCAACACTAACAGTTAGAACTTATCCAGGAGCCACAGTTTTTATCAATAATGATCCGGGTTATAAAGGTGGAGTAACAGGCTTAAAGCTAAATCCTCAGATAGTACACATTCGAGTTGAGATGAAGAATGCCAAAAGTATTGATGATACAATAATTTTAGAAAAGCAGCAGAATGTTGAAAAAGAGTATTATCCTGAAGTAGAGACTGGGATTGTGATGATCAATGTAATTCCAAGAAATGCCAAAATAGAATTATGGAGTGAGAATGATGATTATTACAATTCCTTTGGTAAACGTGTTTTCAAAGACATTCCGGTGGGAAAATACAGGTTAAAGGTATCGGAAGATTCTTATGAGAGCTTTAATTCTACATTTTATGTTGAAAGGGATTCCACTTATAAAGATGAAATACAACTTAGCCCTCAGACAAAAACTGTAAATAAGCCAAAAACGGTTAATTCTACTGAGTCAAAATATACTAATATTAAGAGGCAAACGTCAAACAATCTTCAGCATTTTACTCTTTTCAATAAACTAAAGAATCCTGCTGCTTTAGCTTCTATTGATAAATCATCAATTTCTACAAATCTCCATTGTTTTAGTTATAAAGGAGAATATGAAATGCCTGGAGGCGGGAAGTATGAAAACGCAGATCTGGTGTTCTTTGATTATTATTTTAAATATTCCCAAAGGAACCGAAATGGTAAGTTAAACTGGAGTATTTCAATGAAGACGGAATACCCATATGGAAGGCCATCTTCCTGGGATATATATCAACAACCAGACACAATGAATGAACTGTATCTGGGTGGCGATATAAATGGTAATGGCACACTGGATGATCTGCCTTTAGTCTGGGACGGTGAAATAGAAGAAAATGAAACTTCCTGTTCTATGAGGGTGATAGATTTTCATCCTTCTTTCGGCTACAAGTTCAGTGATAAACTTTCTGCTGGAATTGGTCTCAGTCTGGATTTAGCCTTATTAGAGCTGTCTAAAATCAAATTACATTCTACTGTGGGTCCATACCTGCCAATATTTTATCATATGGATGGAATTGGTATGATTTTTGGAGCTGATTACGGCCTGATTTATAAGCCAACTGAATGTCTGAGTATTGGTCTTTCAGGAAGGACGGAATCAGAGTTTAAGCTTAATGTTAAGGCAGATATTGATGTATATGTGAATAACATGATTGCTATGTCTATGGGATTATCTGATGCATTTACTGATCATTCCAATCCAGATGCAGAAGCTACAATTGTGCTTCCGGCAGATTTAAGAGTTGGTCTTGGTTATAGTATCAATAAACACTGGCTGGTTTCTGCTGATCTCACCTATACCTGGTGGGAGGCAGTTGACGCGATTACACTTGAGTTTGAAGATGGTGCAACGTTGATGGGACAGCCAATTCCAGACGAAGTAATAATTCTGAACTGGGAGAATACCATGCGTTTTGGACTGGGAACAGAATATGTAAAAGGTCCCTGGGCTTACAGATTTGGATACTATTATGATGAATCACCTTTAAATGATGAAACTATGACAGTGATATTTTCTGATTTCAGTACCAAGAATGCTCTTAATGCTGGTTTCGGTTATGTGGTAACTAATAATCTCTGGCTGGATTTCGCGGTTGAATACATCATGTTTGAAGAAAGAGCAGTAGATGAATATGAAGATAATATGCCAGGTACTTATAATGGTGGTATTATGGACATCATGCTTGACTTCACCTGGAAATTCTAAGAATTCTTTATTAAAAATTTAAATAATGAGCCCTTGCCTGCAAGGGCTGATCTTTTTTTGGGGGGGCATTTTTATGGACACAATGGACAATATGGACTTTATGGACGGTGTGTCCATATAGTCCATTTTGTCCATGGAGTCCATGTGGGGGGGGGGCTGATTTATTATTTCAAGAGAGTTAATTTCCGGCTGGAGATCAGTTTTTGATCAAGCTTATATTGAGCGAGATATATTCCGCTGCTGGCAGCTGGTGGCTGCCAGGTGATGGAGTGATCTCCAGATGAATACGTTTCATTTATCAGCTGCTCAACTATCTGTCCTTTGATATTAAAAATGGTGATCTCCACAAATCCAGTGTGATCGAGGCTAAAGGAAAGATTAACCTCGGGATTAAAGGGATTGGGGTAGCAGTTAAATTGGGGTGAGAGCACAATTTCATCATCAATAGTGCCGGTGAGTAAATCTGATACATCTCCAGTGGCGATATAGATATAATCCGTAGAATAGGGAAAGCTGTTATCTTTTCTCAATATCTGCATAACTATCTGGTCTGCTGATGCAAGTGATATTTCTATAGTACCATGATATGGAAAAGCTCCTGATGCAATGCCGAAATCATATTCACCCATAAGCGGAATATTTCCCACTTCTCTGATACCCAGATGCCAGAGAGGAGCTTCCCCTGTTACCGTGAACAGTACTCCATTATAACCCGGTTGATAATCAGCTAAAGATGAGAACTGATTAAGGTCAGGCAACGTTATGGGAAGACCTTGAGTATCTAAAACATTAATTCCGTCATTTCTTTTGACGATATAGTTTTCAAGCCATAATTCCAGGCTGTTCCGGGGAATTGTATCTATATCGATAACTGACCATTCGCCTGCAATTCTGGTAATGATCTTATTATCATAATAACCACTTCCAACTAAGAAAGCAGGTTTATCATCTAAAATGCAAAAATCGATCATTTTATGATCATAACCATCATCTAAATCAAAGTAGTCAAGTTGATCTACAGATATGGAATCAGGATTAAAGGAGTACAGGGCAAATTGATCATATTCTGCTCCTCCAAAACTTCCGAGCATGAGCTCAATTTCCGGATAATCAGGTGGGGCATCATTTTCAAGTCTGGTATCCCAGTGATAATCCTGATCATATCCCATCATACCATGAGTCCCTGAATATTGCCAGTGCTCAATATCCCATTCATTCCCCGAATGATTATTGGGACCACATCCCGAACGGTGAACATAGCCACATCTTCTCTGCTGCATTCCACCATACTGGTGTATAGCACCACGCTCTCCCATTTCAGGGCAGGCTGCTTCAGGATATACCGGGTTATACCAGGGGTAATCAGCGCCAAAAGGTGGAGTGACAAAATCACCATATCCGGGGTTTTCATAAGGATAACCACAGGTAAAGAAACCATTGTTATTTACAGGTTCATTGCCATGGAACTGAAATCCGGGGTCTCCAGTCCAGTAAGGAGAAGGGGGGAAGATAAATTTATGCAGATCAGGATATTTCACGAACCAGTCACCTTGCGGCAGCTCAATAGTAAATGAGGGAGTGGAGCCGTGAGGGTGCTGATATTCAGGGGTGATGATCCCTTCATAATGAGTATTCATATCACCATAAAGCTCAATATTACCATCTCCCAGAGCAGCATAACTGCCATATATATAAAGATCATTGCAATTATCATCATGAATATTGCCCTCAAAATCGCGATATTTGTATTTATAATATATCCGCTCTTCAGAAACCAGTCCAAACAGGAATTCACTATCCTCAGCTGGATCGCCCATTTCTATATCGGCGTAGCAAATATCACTGGTGATATAGACAGTATCAGCGCAGCCCCAGGTCATATTGCTGCCTATGCTGCCTTCAATCCAGAGCTGGCAGTACACAAACACGGAATTGTCATATATTGTCAGATCGAATGTGTCTTCGTCCCAGACGAGTTCCCGGGTGGTAACTTCATTTGTCCAGATAGAATCTCCTAATGTTAGATCAGGATGCATAGGATCAGGGAAGCTGTTATAGACGGTGAAGGTATCAATTTGAGTAATCCAGTCCGCATAGCGTAAATGTGCGATATTACCATCAATTTCAGCCAGCAGCACATCGCGATCAATACTACCATCAAGAATATACCCATTCTCTCTGATACTTCCACCTAAAAAATTAAAATGAGCAGCTTGTTCTATATAACCAGCAGTAAAAATATCGTCCATAGGAGCGGTATTTACAGCAGGAGCGCCGGTAGAATAGTCCATAATCAGCCCTGATGTCATAACTAACTGATCAAACGTGGGCCAGCCATTATTTGACCCTCCACCAATTTGACGAATCCAGATATCATCATCGGAGGCTGTCATCCCTTCATTGTGCTCTGGTCCAAAAAATAATATATCTCCACTATAATCCTCTGGGTCATAGGACTCAAGATTTTCACTTTCTTCAAATTTGGTAAGATATTGAAATCTGCTCATGGGAATTTTATCTTCTGAAATCACAGCTCCAAAGAGTAATTCACCATCTCTGTTTATTGTTTTGAATTGGCTTCTTCCCGGCATTCCGGTTAATTCCTGAAAACTGAAGGTTTCACCCAGGTCATTACTAATAGCCACCATAGAATTCGCTGTTTCAAAATCAAGATAAAAGACATAGATCATATCATCATCAACCCAGATTGAGGGTAAGCAATTGCTATAAAGATCATAAAAATTATAGCCCTCGTATTGCAATGTAATTACTTCATGCTCAGAAAATTCTATGCCATTATCATCTGAAATAGATACATTTAGATTGAGAAGCACTGTTCCAGCTTCAAATGTTACTCTATAATATGCCAGATAGATATTATCTTCATCACGATATATACCCGCATCATGGTCATAAAACAATTCCTCATCTTCTCCGGCACTTACTGCCAGATACACATCATTAATTTCAGCAAATAGTGTTGATAAAAAAACTATAAATATCAATAATACAAATCCCTTTTTCATTTTTCCTCCTAAAATTTATTATACTTAGCGTAGTAGAATCATTCTGCCGGTTCTGCTTTCTATACCTTCACCCCTGAGGCGATAGAAATATACTCCAGCTCCGGCAAGTTTTCCAGCATCATTATGGCAATCCCACTCTATTTCATTAGCAGTTGTCGGCAGGGTTCTCACTTTTTGTCCCCTGATATTATAGATCACTATTTCTGCATTTTCAATGCTTCTGGGCAGGTCACATTTCAAAGTAGTGCTTTGAGTAAACGGGTTGGGATAATTGCTTATCTTACTAAAACTGACAATTTCGTCTTCTCCGATAACCAGCGTGGGAAGTTCTATTTTTTGCATATAAAGACTGCTATGATCATTTTCATACTCATCATTGTAATTCTTAGTTCTATTGTCAAACCAGCAGAGATAATTATTGCCCTGCGAATCTCTTTCTATATCGCAAATTGAATCCTGAATAGTGAGATCACAAATAGGGAAACCTGCTTGTGAAACACCTTCCCAGAGATTACCATCCAGATCATAAAAAGTGCCGTATAAGTCATAATTGTAATAATCATCGGGATTATGTAAAAACATGCTGTAAATACCAATAACGTCGCCATAACTAACTATCTGTTGATATCTTGAACTATTAACCTCAAATGGATTAATGCCATCATATTCCCAAAGCGGTACACCGTCCATATCAAATTTCTGGATATATGTATTCCCGTTATTGGCATCCTTATATGATAATAAAAAGCTTTGATCGTCAATGATCTCTAAATCAGTATATTGCGCATTATAGGGACAGCTGGTATTATCAGGCATCAGCAACCTGCCTCCGGTTTCCCATACAGATGTCCCATCAGGATTGATCAGTTGTCCACTAATGCTATATTCATAAGAATCTGTAAACAATTCAGACCATATTACCAGAAGCTGATCATTAACCAGTTCTGCATCCATATATGACAAATAGGGATCTCCTGTAGCAATCTCAAGTCCGGATGTGTCCCAGTTCGGCGCAATGGCACCGTCTTCGGTAAATCTAAGAACATGGAGATGAGGCTCAGTATGGTCAAATTCCCAGAGGACGCAGTAATTTTCTTTCGCAGTCAGAACATCAACAATCACTGGAAATTCGTGCATAATGCCGTTTTCCCCCCACTGGAATCCTGATTCATTAATTTTCTGCAAATGAACACCTTCATCAGGTTGAAAAAGCGGAGTTGACCAAAGAAGCATGAAATAGTCGGCAGCAGGAAGTATTTGCAAGTCTATGACTTGAGGATTACCATAACAGTCATACAGAAATAGACCATCATCCGGGAATAGCAGCTCTCCGCTGGCATTGATCATCTGAAAATAAATATGCTCAGTATCCATTTTTCGATAGACGATCCCGAACAATTCGCTATTATCAGTAATTGCGGTTTTTACATATTGATCAGCATCCGTGGCAACGCATATGCCATTTTCGCATAAGCAGATTTCTCCGGTGGCATTATCCACAATTTGCATATATATATCCTGCAGTGTAGTATCGCAACGGGTATCTGTCCAGGCAATAACCGATAACTGATCATTTCCAGCCAGGTCAAAATAATTAGTTCTGCCTCCCAGCCGGCTGTAAAAAAACAGGGCATCTTCACCCCACAGGAGATTGCCTTCATAATCTATTTTTTGCAGATAAAGCCGCTGCTGACTCTCTCTTTCACTATACCAGTTCAGCATGATCTCATCATTCTCATCCAACAATATACTTGGTATATAGTTATTTAATCCCAGATCAGAGACGAGGATTCCCGGTGCAGCAAAAGTTTCCTGCCTATCAGAATTTAGATGCTGCAGCATGATCTCACTATTTTGATCACTCCAACTAATCCAGATTCCGCCATTAGCATCCGGTTTCAGATCGATACTATCCTGCTCGCCATTTCCGGGTAAATAAGGCTCAGACCAAAGTAATTCTCCAGTTAAATTAAATTTACTTATTCGCATGCCATAAGGCTCAGCGTGTTCATACCAGGTGCAGAAATAATCATTTCCCTGTCCCTGAACCAGCGTTTTAGCTGCACTATTCTCATCATGAAAAATAAGATATTCTTCCCAGATATCTTCACCAGTCAGGTCAATGAGTTGCGCTCTTGCATCATAGCCACTACCGGTAAATGATGAACCAAATATCAGAATCTGATACTCGGATGTAACCTTTAATTCTGGAGTACCGCCAAAGAAAAAATCTTCAGTGAAAATTTCTCCACCAGGAGTGAGTTGAGCTTGTCCATCAGAACTATATATCTGATAATATTGATAAGATTCAGGACCTGCTGATTCTTTCCACAGACAGAAGACATTATTTTCCACTGTCACTACACGACCGCAAGAATGATCAGTAGCATATTCATTAACCGGTATCCCTATCGCAGACCATCCTGGGTAAGTAACCCCATTATTATCCAGTTTATACACATAATACCAGTAATAACTCAGTCTCCTGATTCTCACAAAATAAAGAGAATTTCCATCTTCATCAAGCGCCAGGTCAAACTGAGTTATTCTAACGGTGTCATCACCAACAATCACTATTCCGTTATCGTCCCAAAGGGTATTTCCATTTATGTCTAATTTTTGTCCTCGCACCTGATGGGATACTGTGTCAATGCTCTCCATCCAGCTTACAAAAATATCATCTTCTGCCGATACTTTTAGGGTATAATTATAATTCATATTGTGCGTTTCTGATAACAATACTCCTGAATCTGCCCAAAGTGTTTCTCCAGCAGTGGATATTCTCTGGGCACGCAGTTCCTGCTGTCCATTTGAAGCATCACTCCACACGATCACACTGCTGCCATCACTAAGTTGAATATTAGAGCCATCCCAGTATAAATTTGTCTCCTGACGGATGGGAATACCATTATCTTCCCAGCAGGTATAGCCAGGTAAATTAAGGGTAATAAATAGAATAAAAATAAGTACTGATAATTTTCGCATCATAATCTCCTTCTCTTTTAACGCAGCATGATCATTTTACCGGTTTCGCTTTTGATATTCTTGCCTTGCAGAACGTAAAAATAAACCCCAGAACCGGCTAAATTGCCATCCTGATTACGGCAGTCCCATTCCACTTCATTTGAGGTGGCTGGAATGCTCCTCACTTTTTGTCCTTTGATATTATAGATCACAATTTCAGCATCTTCAATACCTCTGGGCAGATCACATTTCAAAGTGGTGCTTCTCGAAAAGGGATTAGGATAATTGGTCATATTTACCAGATTGCCATCAGGAATCTCTTCGTCAGTTATCGGCACAGAAGTAAGGTCTATTTTCTGAACATACAGGCTGGGATCTGTATATGGCGCAAATTCTCCTCTCTCATCTTTCCACAATACTATATTGCTGCCATTTTCATCAGTTGCACATGCCTTGAAGGATTGGGCATGCTGTTGAGTGCAGACCTGCAGACCTTCGGGAGGTAAATTCTCAACGATATTACCATCAATATCATAGATTATGGCATATATATCATTACTTTCTGAAGTACCATATACTATTAAGGCATTTTCCCAGACACTAAAATTAGATATATATAAAGCAGCAAAATTCTCAAATGTGATACCGTTTTCCCAGACAAATTCACCATCCAGATCGTATTTATAAAGAATACAGGGATTTTCATCTTCATATACCAGAGAATATAGATATTCACCAGCAAAATGGTATTCGTAGAGGTCATCACACTGATCACCAAATATTCTCCCACCTTCTTCCCAAAGTATTTCTCCATCAGAGCTATAGTTCTGTCCCCTTACCTGATAAGTATTCTGATCTATTATCTCCAGCCAGAAAATATACATTCCTGAGTCATTTTTACAAATCTGAGATGTATTATTTCTGTAATCATTAGTGACTATAAGACCGTCAGTATTCCAGCCAGGTGCTATACTTCCGTCATCAGAAATTTTTACAAGTTTTAAGTCACCAGCAGGAAAATCCCAATCAATCCAGGATATATAAGGGTATTGAATATTAATATCACTAACCTCATTTTCAGGATTATCCACAATAGTTATTCCATTTCCCCACACAAACTGGTCATCTACAATTTTTTGTGCTTTCAAATACCAGGCTGGATTCATAAAGTCACCGTCGGTCTCAGTCCATACGATCAGAAATTCATTTTCACCAGTACTGCAAATCGCATTGTCAATTAGATTAGCTTCAGCATTAAATGTCATTCCATCGTCACCCAGCAGCCTGTTTCCGTCCTGATCAAGTATTTGTACTCCTCCCAGATAGTACATGTCAGATAATACTCCGCAGGTAACACAGAGTCTTTCACAATTATCACTTATACAGAAATTTTCGTCATTTTCTTCCAGTTCTGATTGACTGGTAACAGCTATTCCGTTACTTTCATACCATAAATCCCCAGTTTCATTATTGATCACCTGAAGATAAATTTGAGATTGAGGATACCTTTCATCGCGCCAGCTAATGGCAGAAATACTCCCTTTTGCCTTCAGCAGATAAGGACTATGTGTTGTTCCCGCCAGTACATCCCAGATAATATTATCCTGTTCAGCTAACTGCGGAGTTTCAGCACTATCAAATATCTGCAAAGCCAGTTCATTTTTGTCCTCTTTATGCTGCTGCCAGAACATAATACTGTTCAGGGAATCTCGGAACATCCGCAATGAATGCCAGTAATGATAAGATGAACCCATTAATTGCGGTTCGACTTCATTTACAGCATTTCCAGCGCTATCCAGGTGCTGATACAAAATATTATAAGTGTCACCTTCCAATTCACTCCAGGAAAGAATAAGCCCTCCGCTTTCATCTGCCACCACTGCCATGTTTACCACATAGTCATCCTCGCTTGTTCCCAGCAGGATACCGTCTTCTCCCCAGTCCGGCTCTTCTCCCATCTCTGTCTTTTGGGTGTGGATATAATTGAGTTCGCCATCTTCTTCATTCCAGATCATTCCCAGCTTGCCATCAGAAGTTTTTATTCCTCTTAACATTTTATAATCGCTTTCATTTTCTACTGGAGCGATAAGCTGCATTTCACTAAAACCAAAATTACCAGTGTAATCAATGGTATTTGCCCAAAAGCCATCGTTTTGCTCAACAATAATCGCATATTCACCAACTCCCCAGGGCAGAAGAGACATCTTATATTCCGCTACTAATCCAGGCATGGTGATACCTTCTATACCCCAGTGCAAATTTGCCTGATTATCACACCTTTGCAAATGAATATCTTCCATTGAAAATCTGACAGCTAATATTATACCACCATATCCATCAGGTTCTGCTGAAAAAGTTTGAGGATAGCTGTTGTCACTAAATATGTCTAATCCGCTACTGTCCCAGCCTGCCGGCACTTCCCCGTCTGCATTCACATAGAGCACTTTGATCTCATTTTGTCCTTCTTCCTTTAGCCAGATAAGATAAACAGCTCCAGCACCATCACTGATCATATCAAAATCAAAGCAGTTGTTCGCTTCCCATTCAAGTTCAATTATCAAACCTGATTCTCCCCAAAGCAGATTACCTTCATCATCTATTTTCTGAAGCCTTAATAAACCCGGATTACCCAGTTCATACCAGGCAGCGATAATTTCTCCATTATAAGATTCAACCAGAGATTCTCCATTTGGATAGTAACATTCACGGGTAGTCAAGATCACTGGCTCTTCCCAGACATTTTCTCCATCTGCTGATACCTTCTGCACTTTCATTTCCTGCAGACCACCAGAGGCATCACTCCACAGCATCATATATCCGCCACCATTAAGATTAATAACAGATCCCGAATAATTTAAATTACTCTCTTGCCGGATTGCTATGCCGTTCTCTTCCCAGCAGACATAGCTATGTAAACCGATTGATAAAACTAAAACTAAAAATAATGCAATTCTTTTCATCTTTTCCTCCAGAATTCTCTTTTTAACGCAGCAGTATCATTCTACCAGTTTTGCTTTCTATTCCTTTCCCTTTCAGCTTGTAGAAATATACTCCTGCTCCTGCTAGTTTCCCTGCTTCATTCCGGCAGTCCCATTCAACTTCATTTGCTTTTGCCGGCAGGCTTCTCACCTTTTGTCCTTTGATGTTATAGATAACTATTTCTGCACTTTCAATGCCTCTGGGCAGGTCACATGTCAAAGTTGTACTTTGCATAAAAGGATTGGGATAATTATTTATATTTGTCAGATTACCATTTAAAATCTCATCATCTGTTGCCGGTATTGTACTTAACTCGATTTTCTGGGCATATAATCCGTAATAGCTTCCTTCACCTCTGGTATCCTGCCAGAGAAGGATACTGCTGCCGTTGTCATCTATAGTTGATGAACTTACGGTCTGGCTATGTCTTTCAGTGCAGATTGCCAAACCGTCTTCGGGAAAATTATCTACTAAATTCCCATCCAGATCATAGAATTTGGCATATACATCTCTCTCAGTTTCGGTTGTCCAGTAAACGGTGATAATATCTTCCCATATTCCCAGACTTGCCCAGGTATCCATGCCTTCTGCACAAGCATCAATAACTACAGGTTCTTCCCATTCAGAATTTCCTGCCAGATCATATTGCCTGAGTTCCAGATTATAATTATCAGAATAGTAAAGGTAAAAAAGCTGCTCATTTTCAAGTTTCATTACTTTCATTTCAGCTTCTAATTCACAAATATGGCGTCCCTCAGCTTCCCACAATATATTACCATCTGCTGAAATCGACTGAGCATAAAGGTGACAATTACCTAAAGGAACATTAGCTTCCCACAGGACATACACTCCCTCAGGAGAAGGAAATATTTCCGCATTGTAGTATGCAAATGAATAAGAGCTATTCAGGATAATATCTTCCCAATTCTCTGCTATTTCACCATTTTCTTCAAGTTTGGTGATCTTTAAATATCTGCCATTCTCGGTATATGCTTCCCAGAGAATATATTCTCCTAAGCTTTTAATATTTGCATAACTCTCTTCTTGACTATATTGCAGGACTATTCCTTCACCCCAGACTGGCAGAAAATTCTCAATTTTCTGAGCTCTCACATTCCAGCCTGGATCCACATAGCTATTTGTATTTCCAGACCAGGTAACTATAAAACTATTATCTATCACTCCTAATGAAATTCCATAGAGATAGAATATAGGCTCTTCTATGATTATGCCATTCTCACCGGCAAGTCGATTCCCTGCCAGATCCATGATCTGTACCCCGTAAACGTGTCCGGATGTAGAATATTTCCAGATTATGCAGATATATTCACCATTATCACTAAAACATATCCGGGGATTATCCTGCCTGATCTCATTACTCTCTGAAACTGCAATTCCCAGCTCAGCAAACTGGAATTCACCTGTTTCATTATTAATTACTTGAACAATAACGTCTAAATTTCCTTTACGTTTATCGCTCCAGGCTACTGCCGAATATATTCCTTTAGATACTAAATCTGAATTGCTATAGGCATTGCCATAAGCTACCTGCCAGATAATATCGCCATTTTCTGGTAATACAATATCATCATTTTCATCAAAGATTTGCAGTTGAAGGTTTTCATATTCACCCTCAAATTCACTCCAGAACATTCCTCTGCTGCCATTTGGATTTTCTATCAGTTTCAAAACTGTTCCCTGATTACGGGTAAATTCTACGACGGGTTCTATACCGGCAAGCAAGTTTCCCTCGCTGTTAAGGTGAAAATAGTCAATCCCGGAATTATAAATTTCTGAAAAAAGACTGCTTAGATAAATTCCCCCAGCATCATCTGCTAAAATAGCCATTTGGTAGTGAAAATGATGATTTGTAGCCATAGAGCATAAAGATTTAACGATAATCCCTGTTTCCCCCCATTCCGGATCTTCACCAATTTCCATTTTCTGGGCAATCAGTAAATGCTCCTCTGTATATACTTCCATTGCTTCATGCACGAGGATTAATTTACCCTCAGATGATCTGGTGAACTCAAAATATCTAAGATCATAATTATCACCGGCAGTTGCCACTGTCTCAGGTTCAGAATATAAAAATTCACCCGCTTCACTTATTGCTGCTGCTTTTAGTGATTCTGATTCTGAATCTTTATAAATGACCATAAAGGATTCAGAATCCCAATTCTGAAACTGAAAACCAGAGGCATCAGTGATTTCCAACCCTTCATCACCCCAGATAAAATCACCTGCTATATTGCATCTTTGCAGTAAGATATTATCACATCCATCTCCTTTTGCTGCAACTGCAAATCCACCAAAACTGTCCGGTATTACTGCACATGAATAGTATTGTGTATCAGTAAATATAGTATTACCGCCAATGCTCCAGCCTGTTCCCAGATTTCCATCTGTATCTAGATAAATTGCCTTGATATCCTCTCCGGTAAAGACTATATATACTCCACCTGCCGGGGCTGCTGCAATCTCAAGATTGTTAGGATACTGGCAGTAATTATCAAGATCAAAGCTCAAGCCATTATCTCCCCACAGTTTATTTCCTGCCGGATCAAGCTTCTGACAGCGTATTACAGGAGGCTCTTCAAGCTCTATCCAGACTGCGATAATATTGCCATCTGCTGCTTCCATTAATTTTTCTTCGTGAGGACGGTATAATTCCTGTTCGCTTACCAGTATCGGCTGCTGCCAGATATTTTCTCCCTCAGCAGATACTCTTTGCATTTTCATTTCCGGCAATCCACCGGAAGCATCATTCCACATCAGCATATAGCTGCCATCGCTCAGTCCAATTACTAAATCCGAATAATTAAAATAGCTTCCCTGCCAGATAACTTTACCATTCTCTTCCCAGCAGACGTTACTATATAATCCTACTAACAAACCCAATAATAGAAATAATAACAGTCTTCTCATCTGGTCCTCCATCTATTTTTACAACCCCTGATCTGTAAAGTATGTTAACAAGTTGTACACAAATAACGTTTCACTTTTGCTGTTTAGCTATCTTTGCTTAAATTTATTCCCATCCCGGAAAATAAAAAGCATAATTCGTTCCAAAATTGAAAAGTTCTGGTAGATTCTGTATAGGTCCTATAGGACTTATAGATTAATTTCTAATCTTGTAATTCTTCTCTTACGACAGGGAGGAAAACTGAGCCGTCGAAATCAGTTAACTGGTTACCTCGCGGGTCCTGCACATCAAGTGAGATGCGATATGTATTAAAATTCTTGAGTTTCACCAGGGGTTTGAAGACCACTACTTCATTATCACCACTGATGGCTTTCAGAGGATATTTCAAATCAGTTTCGGTTTCTGTAAGCCAGGCTTTGGCATGTTCTTTGAAAATCACTTCGCTGAAAGTTACCTTGATCTCAGGCTGCAGATCAGTAACTGAGGAGCCATTCCGCGGATCGATTTTAACAACCTTGGGAGCTACAGTATCAATTTTTGTAACAGCGGAGAATACAAGAGAATCTATATCAGCAATATTGCCCTTTTTATCTTCTGCACCCATTACCATGATCTTATAATCAACAGTATCCATTTCCGCGGTGAATAATTTCAGTTTATCATCAGCAATACGCCAGCGTTTCACTCGCAAAGCCTGTCCCAGGGAATCTGTGAACAGGTGAATAGTATGCACATTCACCACATTCTCATCAAAGGTGAGATCAAGTTCATCATTGAAGACCGGAGAAACTTTTTTCAATACCGGAGCTGTAGAATCTGAATATGCCAGGAACAGGTCAACGGTAGCTACTGGTTTATCAGATACATTATTTTCCGCAAATGGTTCTGTTTCAATATCCAGTTTTTTATTCTTATTTTTATCGATAAATGCCCTGAGGAAATGACCACCGGGATTCAAGGTCTCAAAACTGTAATTATTAGTAAACCACTGAGTAGTTATCAAAGTAGTATCAGCAGAAAAAAGACTCAGCCTCACTTCGCTCTTGCTGTCCTCAATTTCTTCAAACAGGAAATTGCCAGAAATTTTGTAGTCATTTAATTTTCCACTTGCCCAAACCAGGTCATACTGTTTCTCCAAAGGATTATTGTGATAACCGCGGATGGTTTCAGAAAAAGAAAAAAAGTAATTGGTTTCAGGCTCCAGCATTTCTTTGATTTCAATAATAAGAGTATTATTTTCCCAGCGGAAGCGTTTGGAGAATATCTCGGGATATATGCGCAGTCCAGTACTGAAAGTGCCTGTATCCATCGGTTTGGAAAAGGTGATTTCTATATTTTTGCCTGTAATATCTGCATATTCTGCCGGATAGGTGGTCAAGATATATGGTTTTTCCGTATCCTCTGGTCCGCCGGCGGCATTTTCTTTATTACCACAGCCTGCCACAATAAGTATTAGCAGCAGCACCGCAAATAAACTAAAAACCCTTTTCACGCAGCCACTCCATGGTCATTTTCGGGTTCTGATGATTACTGAAATAGCGGACTATATACTTGCCGATAATATCAAATTCCAGATTCACATACCTGCCTGGCTCTACCAGATTGGTTTCCTGCAGCGTATGCGTGATCAAAGCGACGGCAAAGCGGTCTTTTTCCAGTTTTGCTATAGTAAGACTCACTCCATTGACCGCGATAGAGCCTTGCCAGGTGACCATATCCTGATGCTCTGCTGCCAGTTTATACCATAAATAGGTAGTCTCAGCAATCTGTTCCTGGCTGATAAATTCACTCACGCAATCCACATGACCCTGCACTATATGACCGTCAAATCTGCCACTGGCAGGCAGGGCAGGTTCCAGATTGATTTTCTCTGCTGGTTTCCAGGAGCTGACAGTTGTTTTGGAAAGCGTTTCGCCCATCACTTCCACAGTGATCTGGCGATTATTGAAAGCAGTTACAGTGAGGCAGGCACCATTGCAGCACACGCTGTCACCGATCTTGAGCGATTCTATGATCCTGCTGCAACCGATATTCAGATAACGTTTGCCGCCTTTATCAAGATAACTCTCCAGCTTGCCGATTTCTTCTATTATTCCTGTGAACATAACTACTTATCTGCCGAATAGCGTCTTTGCAGGGCAGTGGTGAGTGTTCGCGAAGTGGCATATTCCATATCCCCGCCAAAGGGCAGTCCGGTAGAAAGCCGCGTGATCTTATCCACTTTATCCTGAAGCTGATTAACCAGAAAGTTTATTGTGCTTTCTCCTTCCACAGATGGACTTAGTGCCAGAATAAGCTCTTCCACGGGATTAGCAGCCAGAAATTCCTGCAAAAGTGGAAAATTGATCTCATTAGGTCCGATCCCATCCATAGGAGAGAGCAGATTGCCTAAGACAAAATAGCGTCCTTTAAACTCGTTGGTATCTTCGATCAGATAGGCATCCTGAGTGTCTTCAACTAGGCAGAGCGACCGCTGATCTCGCTGGCTGTCAGTGCAAAATATACAGGGTTCCACATCACTGAGAATATTGCAGATAGAGCAATTGGAAAAACTGCTTACCGTCTTGATAATTGCCTCGCCCAGACCCGTTGCCTCGTCTTTTGGCATCCGTATCAGGTACATTGCCAGCCGTGTCGCTGTTTTCTCGCCTATACCTGGAAGTTTCTTTAAGCCCTGCTTAAGTTCTATAAAACTACCGGACAGCATCGCTTAGAATAATCCAGGTATTTTCATATTGCCGGGTACGAATTTGGACATCTCTTCTTCGGAACTTTTTGCAACTTTCTGCTGAGCTTCATTTACGGCAGCCAATATCAGGTCTTCCAGCATTTCCACATCAGCGGGATCGACCACTACCGGATCAATTTTCACGCTCAGAAGTTCATTATGACCATTCATTTTCACAGTGACCATACCGCCGCCTGAAGTGGCTTCCACTACCTTGTTTGCCAGCTCTTCCTGAGCTTTCATCATCTGTTCCTGCATCTTCTTTGCCTGCTTCATCAGGTCATTCATATTGCCTTTTTTGCCACCTGGATACATATTTTTCTCCTTCATCAATATTTTTACTTTCAAATTATCCAGCCACCTATTCTACAGTCAACTGAAATGTGATTTTATCCGATTCAAATATCCCTTCACGTCTCTTTTTATATGCCCTATAGGACTTATAAGACCTATGAGACCTATAAGTCCTAAAAGAAAACAATCAATTATCTCCTTTCCCAACCTTATTATGCCGCAGTATCTCTTTAACGTAGCTGAATATTCTCCAAAGAATTACCAGTATTAAAAATGATAATAGCACCAATATTTCTCCAAAACCGATATGGTAACCAGGTTCTTTGGGCTTACTGCTTAGATCATTGACTGGTAATTTAAAACCTTCTTTTAGATATTTATATCCGATCCGCTGATACAATTCCTCTAAAGATTCGGAATCTTCTTCTCTCATCAGATTCTCCATGAATTCCCGTTTGCTCCTATCGGGAAATAAATTGGAAAATACTGCTTCACCAAGCTTTCCCAATTGCAGGATATTAACTTTATCGGGTTGAATTTTGTTATCTGAAGTCACATTCTGAGTTCCTCGTATTTCCTCTAAGATCAGTGCTATGGATGTATTATTATTTTCACCTTCCTGTTTAACGGCAATAAGTAATGCCGCGGGAACAACAATCAGAAACAGTAACAACCACGTTTTAATTATTCCAGTTCTCATAATTACCTCTTTATTTGAGATTATATCTTATTTCATTAAATTTCCAAATAATTATGTCAAGCATTTTCCCTGTAAATCTGGCAGCACCAGAAATTAGTGGATAGGAAAAATTGGATTTGTAATTCAGTAGGACAGAAAAAATAAATCTGAACTAATGTTACAGTTATTGATCATAACCTATCAAAAGCCTCAGGGAAGCCACGGGGGACCACAGGGAGTATGGTAGATATCGCAAGAAACACATGTACACAGCTCAAAGTGCATTTTTACAGTGATTTATGGAAATTTACGCAGAGATAAAATTAAAATGCCCACTTAAAAGCAGTTACGGAATATAAAAAGTTTTGAATCAAAAGGAACGTTATAACATGTTGCTCGCCTATAAGACCTATAAGACCTATAAGACCTATAAAAAGCAATAAGCTATGTTCCTTCCCAGTCTTACTTAGTCCAGAGACTCTGATGCTGGGAAGGAGTAAAAAGAAACACGCCCGATTGTTGGTCGGGCGTGTTTGAGAAATTATTTTACTAGATAATTAATCTTAATCTACGAGTTTATTGATGAGCTCATCGTCAGCAAGGAAGGGTATGGTGATATGTCCTTCATCGGGATGTTTTTTGTTCCAGATTGAGGCAGTTTCGAGAGCTGGCTGGTTTCTTGCCCAGCTTCTACGGGCAACTCCGCCCATCACATCCCAGCTCAGAGCACTTTTAATAACTTTATCAGCGTGGGCTGAGCCATCTAAGAGGAGGCCAAAGCCGCCATTTGAAGCTCTTCCGATGCCAACTCCACCACCATTATGCAGGGCAACTAAGGTCATACCTCGGGCAATATTTCCACCCCAGCACTGGATGCTCATATCTGCAGTCGGGCGACTGCCGTCATAGATATTTGCTGTTTCACGGAAGGGTGAATCTGTGCCGGATACGTCATGATGGTCTCTACCTAATAATATGGGACCAATAATGCCGTCGCGTACCATCTGGTTAAATTTGAGGGCTATTTCCATTCTGCCTTCTTCATCCGCATAAAGGATACGGCATTTCGTGCCGACCACGAGTTTATTTTCTTCGGCAGTAGCTATCCAGTGATAATTATCGCGGTGCAGCGAACTGAGCGAGGGGTCAATGCAAGCCATGGCAGCTTCATCAGTGCGTTTAAGATCAGCATCCTGGCGTGAGAGGCAAACCCAGCGGAAGGGACCGAAGCCGCGGTCAAAGCAGATAGGTCCCATAATATCTTCCACATAGGAGGGGTAGATAAAGCCTTCGGAAGTATCTTTACCATTAGCAGCAATTTCCGTAGC
This sequence comes from Candidatus Cloacimonadota bacterium, assembly GCA_021735645.1. Lineage (GTDB taxonomy): Bacteria > Cloacimonadota > Cloacimonadia > Cloacimonadales > TCS61 > Stygibacter. The sequence continues at coordinate 2,594 of JAIPGP010000021.1, read as the reverse complement.
TCCGGCATCAAAGATGGAAGCCAGGAAGCTGTTACCGTAATCCCAGAAATATGAGCCTTTGGCAGTGAGTTTTTTAATCACTTCAAAATGGCGCAGCAGTGATACATCCACAAGCTGATGGAATTTATCAGGATTTTCTTTAATTAATTTTCTACCTTGATCAAAACTGATGCCGGCAGGAGTGTAACCCCCTTCATAAACGGCATGACAGGAAGTCTGGTCAGAGATCAGGTCAACAGCTATATTGTGCTGGTCAAGATATTCCAGAAGGTCAACAATATTGCCGTGATAAGCAATAGAGACAGGTTTTTTTGATATTTTATACTCCTGCATCCAGTCAGCGATCTGTTTTAAGTCAGCGCTAACCTTGCCTACCCAGCCCTGGGAATGTCTGGTTTCAATACGGCTGTAATCCACTTCAGCGATAACGCCTATGCCTCCGGCGATTTCCACCGCTTTTGCCTGAGCACCACTCATACCACCTAAGCCGGAGGAAATGAAGAATCTGCCTGCTAAGTCCTGATCTTCCGGGATACCCAGATATTTACGACCGGCATTAAGCAGAGTAATATATGTACCATGGACGATGCCTTGCGGACCTATATACATCCAGCCGCCAGCAGTCATCTGTCCGTAATTTGAGCAGCCCATGGCAGCGAGTTTTTTGAAATCATCGGGATTATCCCATTTACCTACCAGCAGACCATTTGTTGAGATCACGAGTGGTGCATCTTTGGAAGAGGGGAAAATACCTACAGGGTGACCGGAAGAAACTACCAGAGTCTGATCTTCACGGATCACTTCCAGATATTTTTTGATGAGCAGATACTGCATCCAGTTCTGGCAGACCTGACCTGTTTCACCATAGGTGACAAGTTCGTAGGGATAGAGAGCTACGTCAAAATCGAGGTTATTATCGATATTGACCTGAAGAGCTCTGGCAGCAAGGATACCTTTGTATTCGTTAACTGGTTTACCTGAGAGTTTTCCGGCAGGACGCCAGCGATAGCCATAAATCCTGCCCATTGTACGCAATTCCTGTAAGAATTCCGGTGCAATTTCGTTATGCAGGTTTTCAGGTATATAGCGGAGTGCATTTTTAAGAGCGATCTTAATTTCATGGTTATTAAGTGGCAAACCGCGATCCGGGGCACGTCTGATGCCGGGTTCAAAATCTTTTTTTTCGGGCAATACAGGTTCGAGCCTAATCGTCATAGCGTTGGCGATAGAATTGTTATCCATTTCAACTCCAAACAAATTTATTTTTTCTTATATCTATTATGACGGGTTTTTGTTTTGGGAACAGGATGAGCCGGAGCGGCTTTTTTCTTTTCTTTAACAATGACCAGTTGAGATTCCGGCGAGTGGTATAGAACATTTTTTATAGCAGTGTCCAGTTTATCAATCAGCTGGATTGAAATCTGGTAGGGATTGCTTTCACTTTCTGTGAGCAGAGCAAAAATTTTAAAGTTAAGGTCTTGAAAGTTTGCTTCTTTACAATTTTCCAGAGATTCGCAAACTAAGAAAACCTGGGCAGTATGACAGGTGGATTTCACTTGCATAGCGTAGTGTTCGAGCAGGAACAGGTCAGCCATCGTGGGATTTTTGATCGGGAAAAAAAGCAGGAAAGGCAGCTTGAAATTCCCTTTAGTGAAATTGCGTTTACCTGATACGCGGTATTGAAAATCAAGATTGAGTGCCAGTGAAAGCACTGGAGGTGTTTCCTGACTGCCGACAAGTGGAGCTGCAGCGATCTCAGCAGGGTTTTTACCCGAAATTGCCAGTTTGTAGTTCAGCGGCTGAAAATCCCAGGTGATGCCTGGCTGTATGGTAAGCGGTTGCCGGATCATCAGGGCTGCTATCAGGTCATTCATGTAGTTGGCTGAATAGATGGGTGAGTCCTCGTGAAAACCATTATTCTTTACTTTATTATAAAGAAATTTACGGTTATGCAGAACCGTCAGGAATTTAGAGAGAGCTTTTGCCAGATCGGCATTGGCTGAGGCAGGATTTTCAGTGAGTTGCTGAAAATTCTTCCACTTAAGTGAGAGTTCACTTAAGTACATCTTGTTCACAGGATTACGATCCTGTTTCTTCAAATCTGCAAGTATTTTTGAGTAATACATAATTCCTCTTTAATAAACTGTTATGTAGTCTATCTATATAGATAAAATTTTGATTCTGCCATAGTTTGTCAAGTACAAAGGTGAAAAATCAGGCAAATAGTGAGGAAATTCATATCATATTTGTATAGGTTATTTGCCCAGAGACAGATATTGCATGAAACAAGAGGATCAGTGAAAAAAAATAATCCATTTATTGGGCGGTAGTAGTAAATACGGACTCTTATGTACGAGAAGATTAAGCAGTAAAATATTTACACATTGAAATAGATACAAAAAAATAAATAATTTGTGTTTAATATTAACATTAGTGATACATTATCAAGGGTAAATAGAGACTGTTCAATCTAAGTAATTGAATTATAAAGAGCAAAATCTATATTAGGCACATTAAGTGCACATCTTTGTTAAAATAGGGTCAATATTCAAAATTGACATTTTTGCTCGAGAATGAGCATTTTATTTTTGAAC
>JAIPGP010000126.1 GCA_021735645.1 Candidatus Cloacimonadota bacterium | reverse complement strand
TCCCGATCTATCGGGATGAGTACAGAGAAGTTAGAAAATGATCAGTGAATATTTTTTATATTTATTATCATTTTCTATCTTATTCTGTGCCAGAAACTTGGTGCTATTTGTGAAATCCTACTGCATAATATGGGTTAAACTCCGCTGCCCAAAATCTGGTGGTGAGAAGTTGCCCCAAAGTGTTGTCCGGATTATCGTTCAAGACTCCAAGCTATGAATGGATGAAAAAAAAATAAAAGTCGTAAAGTTATTTTTCTTGACTATATTGTCTAAGTGGAAGGTTTTACGAAGTGGAATATAAAGAAAAGAAATACAGGAGAATATTATGAAAAGATTTTTATTATTTGTGGCAATTCTTGTCACGTTTTCGGTCTTACTGGCGATACCTGTGGAAGAGTCCACAGCCCGTGGGATAGCCTCATTTCAGCTTGAATTGAAGGGCAAGTCAGACTATACAATATCCACCCAGAATCTGATACCTGATCTGTCCGGCAATCCGGTAGCTTATGTTTATAGTCTTGACCCGCAGGGATTTGTAATAGTTGGTGTAGATACTGATCTGCCACCAGTTGTGGGTTATTCATTTACTAATGATTTCGATACAGAAGACAGTAGCAGTCTGGGTTATTTATATGTCCAGGATGATATGAGCAAGCGTCTTTCTGCCCGAGAGCTGACTTCGCAGGAAGTATTAATTGCTAATAATGACAACTGGTCATTATATTTGAATGAGGATATATCAGCATTTATGAGTCGTGACCGGTCAGTATATCCTCCGGAGGGTCATACATCCACAGGAGGCTGGGTAGATCTGGAATGGGATCAGGGTTATCCCTGGAACATGTATTGCCCGATGGACAATGTGAATGGCGGCAGAAGTGTAACCGGCTGTGTAGCCACGGCTTTATCGATGATCCTTGCTTATCATGAATATATTGGTGCTGCCAATTTTGATAATGGAGATGATTATGCCAGCAATTACGAAGGTTTTTACTGTCTGATAGATGATTATTCACCAGTGAATGATTTTCCGGATTTTCCGACTTTGAACAGTTATCTGGTAGATGTTCAGGAGAGTTTTGCCGGTGTGGGTTCTATGAGTGAGCATGTGAAGGCAACGATTAATTTTGCTGCTGGCGTAGCGGTCCGGATGAAGTACTCGAATGTAGCTTCTGGTTCTTACGTTTTCTGGTCAGGTCATTTTGATACCAGAGAAGCATTATTAAATAAATTTGGTTATGACAGTGCCCAGGGAATAGCAGGCAGCAGTCCTCAATTTTATGGTCTATTGCAGGATGATATGATGAATGGTCGCCCTGCCGTGTTTGGAATTTTAGGTGGTAGTGAAGGTCATGCCATACTCTGTGATGGTTATAATACCGGAGATAACTTATATCATCTTAATATGGGCTGGGGTGGTTATGATAATGGCTGGTACAGTCTGCCTTACGGTATGCCTGCCGGATATAACACAATTGATAATGCCGTTATCAATATAGAAGGAGGCGGTACTTTGTTTGATCTTTTTGCTCTGGTATCGAACAGTGATGGCAGTGTTCCTGCTAATGCTGATATTGAATTCCGTGGCAGCCGATTATATGAAGGCTCACTTGATGGCGGCGGATCTTTCGCTTATGATTTTATGCACGAAGGCACTTATACAGTAACTTCAACTTATGAGAATCCCGGTGGTGGATATTTTTATAAATCACAGACTTTTGATCTGAATGACAATAATGATTTCCTGATGCTGACGCTTGATGATTATACGACACTGACGGGTAATGTGAGTGGCGTAGGTTCACCGGAAGGTGCAGTGATTACTTATTACAATAACGAAGGTGAGATCATGAGCAGCGGACTGGCAGATGCCAGCGGAGATTATACCATAGCCGGAATTATGCCGGGCACATATCTGGCAACAGCCTCCTGGGGTGAAACTTATTTTGCCCAGCAGGAAGTAGAAATAACTGCCACACAGCAGAATTTTAATTTTGCTTTAGAAAATTATCCTGAGACAGGTACCCTTAGATTTTATGGAGGGATAGGAGAAATATTTCATCTGGTACCCACCACAATGAGCTGTGCAATTAAGTTAACACCTGAAGATTTAACTAATTATCAGGAAACAGTATTTAATAAAGTGCGATTTGTATCACCTATAGCACCGGCAGACGGTCAGCTTTGGGGTCAGGTATGGATGGATGGAAATCTGGTTTCTGAGAAAGCAGTTGATAGCTTTGGTTATGGTGAAGTAGTGGAAGTTACTTTTGATAATCTCATACCAGTAGAGCCTGAAATGGATTACTTTGTAGGTTTCAAAGTGCAAAGCACCAATGCCGATTTCGCCTGGTTTGATACTTTACCAAGAGTGGAAGGCAAGGGCGCCTGGTTCAGGATCAATAGCTGGACAGAAGTGAGCAGCAACTATAATCATAACTTTGTGATCACAGCTAAAGTGATGTCAACGACAGCAGATGGTGAAGAATTTGATATTAATCCAGTGACAGACTATCTGGGCCAGAATTATCCAAATCCATTTAACCCGGAAACCAATATTTCTTTCAGTCTGGCAGAGACAGGGCAGGCAAGTCTGGAAATCTTTAATATCAAAGGGCAGAAAGTGAAAACTCTGGTGAATGGAATGATGGAAAAAGGTGAACACATTCTACACTGGAGCGGTAATGATGATAGTGGCAAGTCCGTATCGAGCGGTATTTATTTTTATAAATTGAAGAATGGCAGATATACATCTACTAAGAAGATGATCTTAATGAAATAGTGGGGATATTGAGTTAAGATGCGCAGCAGATTGACTTAAGACTGGGGTGGTATATGATCGCCCTCAAGTCAATCCGATGTGTACATCGTCTTAACTCGATAGCTTGATTATGATGAATAGAAATTGCGGGTAGACTGAAGTCTGCCCGTTTTTTTGTTAATATGATAAAGCTGACATTTTTATCTGATACTCATCTGGGATTTGATCTGCCTTTGCGAACACGGGTGCAGAAAAGACGCCGGGGAGAGGATTTTTTTACCAATACACGGCAGGTGCTGGAGCAGGCTATAGCCGGAAAATCTGACTTGATCATCCATGGGGGAGACCTGTTCTTTCGCAGTAAAATCCCGGCTCAGATCATCGATAAGGTTTATACACTGCTATTTGAATATGCTGATAGAGGGATACCGATCATAATTGTGCCGGGTAATCATGAACGCTCTGTATTACCGCAATCTATTTTGTTGAATCACCCCAATCTTTATGTATTCCAGCAGGCTGAGAGTTTTGAGTTTATAATTCGGGGTGAAAAGATTATCATTTCAGGCTTTCCTAATATCAGGCATGAAGTACGGGCAAAATTTGTCGATATTCAGGCTGGATTGCAGATAAAGAAACAAAACCTGAATATTCTGGTGATGCATCAGGCAATTGATGGCTCGCAGATTGTGGGTTATACTTTTCGAGCTACACCGGACGTGGTGAATATTCATGAGATAGATAATCGCTATGATCTGGTCTTAAGTGGTCATATCCACAGAAGGCAGATACTCACTAATGGGATGCAACCTATTATCTACAGTGGCTCAGTGGAGCGGACATCCTTTCAGGAGATGAGCGAGCCCAAGGGATATTATGAGATAGAGATGGTGAAGAAGAATACTGGCTGGAGAGCGGATAAGATAACCTTCCTGGAGCTTAATACCCGTCCGATGGTGGATATCTATCTTGATGAGATAATAGACAAAATTAACTGGCAAATGCTTTTGAGTGATGAATTAAAGAAATTAGCTGAAGATAGCATTGTCCGCCTTAAAATGCAAAATAAAACCGGCAAATTCGACTGCAGCAGATTAACTGCGGAAAAGCTGCGAGTCATATTTCCTGACACTATGAATTACACATTATCAAGATCACTATTTGCTGTTAAGCAAGAGCAGGAGTAAGAATTTTCTTTACAGCTTAGAAATGAAAATACTTTTTTTGATCATCGATACAAAGAAATAAATATATTGGAGTTTAACATGCGGCAGAATTATCCTTTTAGTGCCCTGGTAGGTCAGGAAGAATTATTTCTGGGTCTTTTATTGAATGTGATCAATCCGGAATTAGGCGGACTTTTAATCAAGGGGGTGAAAGGTTCAGGTAAAAGTACAGCAGTTCAGGGATTAAGTGATATAATACCCGATATCAAAGTATTTAAGGATTGTGAATTTAACTGCAATCCTGCTAGAGAAGAAGAGTGGTGTGACAGATGTAAGGTAAAATATTCGGGAGAAGAAAAACGGATAATAGAGCACAGTGTGAAAACTGTGACAGTGCCTTTGAGCATTACTGAAGACCGGCTGCTGGGAACAATAGATATTGAACGCCTGCTGCAGAAGGGTGAGAAGCATTTTATCCCGGGGATTCTGTCACTGGCACACCGTCAGATTTTGTATATAGATGAAGTGAACCTTTTGCCTGATCATATAGTAGATGATATTCTGGATGTGTCAGCAATGGGCTGGAACCGGGTAGAGCGGGAGGGCTTTTCCGTACAGCATCCGGCAAAATTCTTATTAATTGGTACTATGAATCCGGAAGAAGGAGAATTGCGTCCGCAGATATTAGACCGTTTCCCGTTGTCCGTAGATCTCAAGTCTGTGGAAGACAGCAGGCTGCGTAAGGAGATCATACAGCGTAATCTGGCATTTGAGCATGATGCAGAGGGCTTTATTGCCGGTTTTAAAACGGAAACAGAAGGTTTACGGAACCAGGTGGCAGCAGCCAGAGCAATACTGGATAAAGTTAGGGTGGATCCGGTTTATTACGATCTGGTAGTTAAATTGGGCAGTGAATTTAAACTGGATGGACACAGAGCCGATATCGTGATAATCAAAACAGCCAGAGCCCAGGCAGCCCTGGAGATGAGAAGTGAAGTGGAATACCGTCATATTCGTCAAGCTGCCCATTTGGCTTTGGGGCATAGAACCAGGGAGGGCGGATTGAGCAAGCCCTTGACTAAAGCGGAAATTGATGATTTCTTTGACCAGCATAAAGATTGGCAGGATAAATCACCAGAAAGATCAGAAAGTAATGAAGTAGATAAAAATATCAGACTTTTTACTGACAGCGGATTGGTGCAATACGAAAAAAAATGACCAGGGCTTTGGGTAATGCAGTAGACTGGCTCGAAACCCAAAGTCCGCAGAATTTAGAGTCCAATTTACCATACTTAGCGGTTCGTTATGCCGCAGCAGAGCTGGAATTATCCGAGTCTGAAAAAGTAGCTCTGGCAGAGATGCTGAGCATTTTCCACAGGTATCATAACCAGAGTGAAAATCTGGCAAGTTTACGCTATTTTCTGCACCAGCTCTCTGATCCGCAGTCAGAGGCAACAATAATTCAGTCGAAACGGGGGATAGAGAAATCGCTGTTTATGTTTACTGAGCAGGTTAATTTGAAAACGCTGCTGAAATATGTTTTGAGCCTGGTACGTAACCGGGTAAATGAGGATGAAAATGCTAATCTGCCGCGCTACAAAACTATCCGCACGGGGGGGCAGGAAAATAAGAAAGAAGAAGCCCGATTCCAGATCGAATCCGGCTGGCAGCAGAAACTGCGTCTGAACCTGGCAAAACGACGTAAAGTTCGCGGCAAGTTCAATGATAGGATGTATAAAGTGACCCGTAGTAGAATATTGCGTTATCAGCAGGCAGGCAGAGGGGATTTGTGTCCTTTACCAACTTTACTTAATGCCGCCGGAATGGGGCATTATAATTTGGCTGAGCAGAGTTTTGCGATTACAAAATCTGATTTCCAAAGAGCTGTATATGCTCAGAACGAAATATTTAATATTATGCTGGTACTGGATGTGAGTAAGTCCATTTCATGGGTTATCCCGCACATTGAGAAACTGGTGAGCTGCCTGAGTGACAGTGTGAGCAAAGCACGGGACAAGCTGGGATTGATCACCTTCTGTGATGATCTGGCGCAAATCTATCATTACCCTACTTTGAATGTTTTGCAGGTGATAGGAACGATAAATCAACTGGAAGTGAAGGGTGCTACTCCCTTAGGAGAAGGATTGCAACTGGCAAATCAGGTTCTGGGAAAGAGCAAATACCGTCTGGCTGGTATGAAGAACCTGGTGATCCTGATTTCAGATTGTTTTCCCGAACCGCTGGAAGGTGGACATGAAAACCTGCTGGACGAGCCATCCTATAAAAAAGTGATCAAAACAGCTGAGCAACTATCTACAAACCGTGTGAGACTGATGATCATCAATCCTGCCCAGAAAGGAAATAAAACGAGCTGGAGCAAGAAATTAATTGAAGTCCTAATGAAAAACTGGGGAACCCGTTATCTGGAACTTAACCCTGTAATGAGTTATAATCTGTTCAAAGGAGAAAAGGAAATTGTGGATAAAAGAAATCTCGAGCAGCTTATGGAGATGATGGGTGAATTGAAGGTGGAAATGTAAGCAGATTATTCATTATAACCTAAGTATTAGATTAGCTCTGATCTTGGCCATTTTATAATCATCAATATCAGCTTCCCCGGCAAAATATTGCCAGCGTGAAAATGTATCCATGACCTTGTCTATCAGGATATTTGCTTTTTCTTTTTTAAGATCAGCCTTTTCGGCAAGGGCAATCAGATCTTCACGATGGATATTCTCTCTTTTTCCATTTATGCTCATCTGATGCTGGCTTGTCCAGACCCCGGCAGGATTCCAGGCATAGGTTAGATCATAAGCTGGAGCTAAAGACCATTCACCTTTTCTATTCATGATAAAGGCAATATTCTTTACATGATCATCGCAATTTCTGCCCACTACATTAAAAATAGCTCTTAATACCACCTGTTCAAGGTCTCTCTGCGGTAGCTGCAAACGCCTGATCACCTGTAATGCCTGTTCATAGGAATAACTGGCTGGTAACATATAATCAAAATGAGCCATTGCTCCCAGAGTTTGAACATGAAGTTTTCCTGATTCAGTTGTCCGGTCAAATCTTCTGGTCATGAAATGAGTACGACCATTTTCTGGATAAATCCGGCATTCTGTCATATCAATACCTGCATTTACAGCCATCAGATGATAAGCAAACTCGATTTTCCCATAGCCCTTTGCTGAAGAAGGAGGATTATCGCTATTTTCTGAAATGCCATCAAATTTCATTATCCAGTGTTCAAAGCCCTGCGGCAGCTTAAGCTGGCCAGATTTGAATTTACCACTTACAGGATTCCAGGCAAGGACTGCTTTTGCCCGAGCTCCTCCTGCTGAAGAGCCTACGCGAATAATATCTTCAATTGCTTTCTGATCATTTTCTCCAGTTAAAGAACCTATTAGCTTTTGTCTTTCATTTAGTATCTGATTTGCCAGATTTACCAGCTGGTCTATGTCAAGCAGAGATGTCCTCTGGCTGATACACTTGATTGCCGGTTCATATTCCAGAGCACCCATGCCCCGATGACCGATATAGCATAACCTTTCGACCGGATTAAAATCTTCCTCCAGTCTTCCCTGCTCTGCCAGCCAGGTATCAATTACAGCGTTTCCAAAACGGTCTGGTAAAGAATCTGCCAACAATCCCGGCAGTCCTTTAAAAGAATCTGAGGATAGCCCGGGAAATGAATAAGGTGTTTCTGATAAGGGCATTGTTAGCGGAGCTACCTGTATATTGCTGGAAAGGAATTCTGGAACATACTGGAAAACTCCAATCCTGCGGTCATTTATCCAGGATACAACTCCAATAGTGCTTCCCCAAAGCTTAACACGGGCATTAATATTCATGTTTTATTCTCCTCATCGCCCCATTTCCAATCCTGCTTTCTTCTCTTATCTGCCTGCGGACGTGCTCTTAAACGGGGTTTTACTGAATTCCTGATTAATTGCAGGGGCTGTAAGGCAGGATCAGGCAGCATCTCTTCCAGATTTTGAATCAGTCCTAAAGCTGATATCACTCTGATGAAAGTATTTAGTGTGACACCCTCTCCATTTTCCAGGCGGGTAATTGTTTTTAATGATACACCCGCCTCATTCGCCAGTTGCTTTTGCGTAATATTGCGGGAAATCCTGATCTGCTCAATTCTCTGGCAGATAGTTTTCTCAATCTGACTACTGGACACAAGAGATAAATCTATATTATAAGACATATATTACTCCTTAACTCTACTTATTGCCATTAACAAGTAATATATTACTTATTAAACAATATATGTCAAGTTAATAATTTTGAGAGATAATCCCAGATTTTCTATACAAAGATATTCAACCTGCATTCCCGCTAATTATAACGATGGAGGTTTAACCCCTGGCTCATGATATAATTCTATTTGTTTTTTTGTCAACTCTCTCCAGCGTAATTATCTACCTTTTTGTTCAAAGTAATTCCTCTCCGACTCCTCTTCGAAGCACACTAATCACCAATCATATAATCGGTTTTGTTTCTTTCTTTTAAATGACTATCCGTATAGCTCCGCATAAGTAATTCCGCAAGAATTTGTACAAGCCGTAATTACTCTGTCTAATAACTCATTCTCATGAAATCTCCTATTCAACCTGTAGCAGAATTCATCAAGATATGACTGAA
>JAIPGP010000020.1 GCA_021735645.1 Candidatus Cloacimonadota bacterium | reverse complement strand
AGCAGATTCGACTGATGAAACTGTGAATGCTTGGAATGAACTTTGTCGGAAAGCCGTGTGCGGGAAAACCGCATGCACGGTTTGATGAGGGGGACAGGTGGATAGAATACTTGAAGCCTGTCTCTACTCTACTGGTTGAATATCTTACATTACATTTCACTTTTAATGCTCCACTTTCCCAGAGCAAGGATGCGCTGGGTACGCACCCTCACATCCTGCAAGGGTTCGTCAAATGAAAGTTCAATTGTCTCTGGATTGCAGTCAAATGCTTCTCTCAGGTAAACCTCCACTACCCAATATCAGGCACTTACTATGGACAATATACCTTTAGAAATATAGCAAAACCTGACAGCCGCTATAATTTATTTAATTCAGATTTAATTTTAGCTTCCGCTTATCAGCATAATCATTCTGTAATGGTCCAGTATATGATATTTCCTGGCTTGCTTCATCCCAGATTAATGGTTCACCAGTATATAGATTATGCCATTTATCTTTATTATTATTAAGTAATAATTGTACATCACTTAAGGCAATCTGCTGAAGTTTAATATCAGCCGCTGCCTGCAGCAAATTGTTTTTCAGTTCAAGGTCCCTGATCATAACCATATAGCGACTATAAAAGCTATCTACTCTTGTCATTTCCAGGGCAATTCCTAAGGGGTTATTGAAGTATTCAATGAAGTGGGGTTTTGGTAAACTAAGGTTAGAGATTTCCCGGGTAAATTGAGGAAATGGCAACTCAGAAACGGCTATGTATTGCTTAAATGCTCTAAGACTGAAATTGATTATTTGGCTTGCTTTCAATAAGGGCGGATTAGCATTTCTTATATCTTCCAGATCAACTTTATAATCAATAAAACCATAAGGGGAATCCAGCATGGAAACTGTGTAAGAAGCTTCTATATTAAATTCATAGACATAGGCATTACGAAAGCTGAGAGCTTCACGACTCATATCAATCCCATTGAGCAATTTTTCACAAACAGGACCTGGGTTATTCTTATAATTGAGCAATCGGGCGCAGGTATCCTGCGAGAGCTGCATCAAAACGCAGCTTGTAAGTTTCATGATCATGGAATCGCTCTCTTCCAGTAATCGATTATTAATATCAAAGGTCTTCAGCAGCATATCGATGGCATCATCTTTATCACCCGTGAGATATTCCAGGCAGACATTGGTTAAAAAAAGCCGATGATAATTGACCAGCGCAGTCATTGGTGGAGATATCACTGACATTTCAGGGAAGAGTCTTGTGCTGATATAGGGATAATCTGCAATCCGGTAATAGCGTTTTTGCAGATAACTTAATCTCTCCATATTTGACTTGATAAATGCCTGCTCTGCTAGTAAGGCAGCAAAGAAATCTTCTGCCTGCCAGATGGAGATCAAAGTATTGAAATCGATATCCAGCGTAAAACTAAGGTCTGGTTGGGGTGGCATCTCGTCTCTTTTTTTTCCTGCTTCCCGCGATCTATAATATTCCATAATAGAATCATTCGCATCCTTGATCATTTGATAACCTTGCTCATAGGGATCTACATCGCTTTCAACAGCAAAACAGAGCAATTGGTAATAACCATTATCCTGCGGGTTTGACTCAGTGCTGTAATCAATTAACCAGGATTCAGTTTCCGGTAATATTGGTTCTGTATATTGGATTACTACATTAAAGAGCACAAATATCAGGGCAGAAATATAAACCAGAATCTTACCAACCCGCCATTTCTTAAGATCACCAGCAGTTTCAGTTTCCTGAATTTCCTGCCCTTTGGCAGTGACCACGCATCCGGAAAGCTTGTCTGCCCAGATCTGGCGCCGGCTATCCCAAAACTGCCAGAGAAATCCCAGGAAAAAGGAAAACAGGGAGATAAGGAATATGATAAATCGCCAGAGTGCAGTCAGTAAATCCGGTTTCCTGCCGGTATGTATCTTACGTAAACGCAATCGGAATATCAGCATCCCCGGTGTAGCTCCAGCTAAAGCCCAGAATAGTATCATATAAACAGCCGGGATGATCAGCACAGTAACTAATATGATCAGGGCTAATCCCTTTCCATTGACTGCTTCTCCTGCCATCATATAGACACAGAATAGCAACATAAAATCAATAACAAAGGCAACCAGACGTTTCATCCCAAAACCAAAACTTCCAGCGGTATTACTCATAAAATCTCCTCATTTCATGGTTTAAAAATCAATATTTATTATTCTCAATCCCAGTATTGGAATCAAAGCTTTAGTTAGCAAGAAATATTTTTCTCTGTTCTTTCTTATCTTCCTGCAAAGGTCCGCGAAAGAAGAGTTCACTCGTTTCAGCGTTCCAGTCCAGAGCTTCATTCAGATAGAGATTCCCCCATTTCTCTTTATTGGCTTCCAGATAGTCGGGGATTTCTGACCGCTCAATGTTATTCAATTTGATAGCACAGGCAGCTTTAAGCAGATTATCACGGATTTCCAGATCCTGGGCAATTACAAAATAAGATGTGTAAACAGGAGTGGTATGCTGATTTGCGAGTATTACTCCCAGAGGATTATTGATGTATTCCAGCCAGTTGATTTTCACTGATATTTTATGCTGATATTCTTGATTAAATTGCCATTGTGGTAATTCGGAAAGCTCAGCGGATAATTCCCAGAACTTAAACTCTATATTCAATATCTGATTAGCTTTGATAAAGGGAGGGTTTGCCTTTTGCACATCTTCTTTATCGATCTTATAATCCTGAAATCCCTGTGGTGATTCTATCAGTCTCACTAAATATGAGGCACCCAAATTGAATTCACCATATACAGCTTTGCGGAAGCTTTTGGCTGCAGCGGATAATTCCGGCAGGTTCAAGATAGCCTCAGCAAGTCCGGGATCAATCTCTTTTTCATAATTGATCAGTTCTGCACAAGTATCCTGACTGATAATATAAAGGACGATAGCAATCAGTTTTGTGATCAGATAATCACTTTGCTCCATCAAATGTGTTACAATCCGGATACTGTTAAGGTAATTAGCAATTGCCTCCTCGCGGTTGTTATCCATATACTGCAGACAAATATTGGCGCAGTAGAGACGCTGGTATTTCACCAGAGGTAAAAAGATCGGTATTTCTACAAAGATATCAGGAAACAGGCGGGTTTGATAGTATTCATAATCGCCAAGTCGATTATACCGCTCTTCCAGATAATCATATTTCTGGAAATTTCGCTCAATCATCTCCCGGTTGGCAGCTATTTCTCCCCAAAAATCTTCCGCATCTGAAATTGTCATTAAAGTATCAAGGTCATTTCCCAGACTGTTATAATAGATGCTTTCCATTTCTACATCATATTTCTGTCCCCAGAATCCTGCTGATTTATATAGTGCCATTGTGGAAGCATTGACCTTCTCAATTTCTTTCAATCCCAGCTCAAAGGCGTCAACGTCTGAGCCTGCTCCAAAGCAGGGTAATTCATAAAAGCCGTTCCCGCCAGGATTCTCTTCGGGTCCATAAGTTCCCAAAGTGGCTAATGCTCCTGCCGAAAGCGGAACTTCATATTGCCAGATCACATTCACTATGATGAGAACAAATACGGAAGCTAGCACCAGTATCTTGCCCCTTTTCCAGTTTCTGATATCTTTCTCACTTGCTGCGCCGGGTAATTCTTCACCTCTGGGGATAACCACTGTGCCTGCCAGTTTGTCACTCCAGTTCTGCTGCCGACTATCCCACAACATCCACAGAAAGCCGATAAAAAGTGAAAACCAGGACAGTAAAAAGATCATATAACGCCATAAAGCAATAAAAAGTGCCGGCTTCTTTCCTGTACTAATTTCCACTAACCTGAGTCTGAAAACCAGCAGGCCCACAGTAGCTCCCACAAAATGCCACATCAAGATCAGATAGATCGATGGTAACACAAATATAGCAAGGGTCAGCAGAATATAAGCTCCTGAGCCTGTGCCGTGTATCAGAAGATTTGTCAGTGCATTTTTAAAAAGCAGTCCGATGGGAATATAAATAGCTATCAAAACCAGAATATCCACAATGTAAGCTGTCAGCCTTTTTAGTCCTGCTCCTGCCTTAAAAACTTTCTCATTATTCATTGACCACACTCCTTTTGCTGCCAGGCAGCCTCTTTTTATCTAAATATAGAGCAATAAACGTGCCATATCGATAACTAACTGAAATATATGGTATAAGCTATTTATACACATGATTTATAGTGTTCCATATCGCACATATTGTGTTCCATATCGAACATAATAAAAAGATTGACAAGACTGATATGGCAAGGCTTTCGTCGCTTTGCTATATTTAGCAGAGTCAGGAGTATATTATGATCTCAGATGCTCGTATTCTGATTATTGATGATGATGCAGATATTCTGTTTACGCTGCGGGTGCTGCTGGAATCTATCAGTGATGAATTGATTTCACTTTCAGACCCGCAGCAGATTCCTCAACTGCTGGCAAGCAGTCAATTTGATGTTATTCTACTGGACATGAACTTTTCTAAAGATGCTATTAGTGGCGAAGAGGGCTTCCACTGGCTGCAGCAGATCAGACATATATCTCCGGATACTCCGGTGATTCTCATCACAGCTTATGGTGATATAGAAAAGGCGATGAGAGCTGTCCGGGCAGGTGCTTATGACTTTATCACCAAACCCTGGCAAAATGAAAAGATCATTGCCACCGTGAATGCTGCTGTCCGCTATGCTCGTTCCTGCCGGCAAAATGCTATCCACTCCACCCAGCGGGACTTGTTCAATAACCAGATAAATCTTAAGTTTCAGGATATTATTGGAAATTCACCTCAGATAACTGAGCTATTTGCCACTATCAAAAAAGTTGCTCCCACTGATGCAGAGATCATTATCACCGGGGAAAATGGCACTGGCAAGGAACTGATAGCCCGGGCAATTCATCGCCATTCTGCACGGGCTGAGCATGTGTTTCTCACAGTGGATATGGGAGCTGTGAACCGTGAGCTATTTGATTCAGAACTTTTTGGACACGTAAAAGGTGCGTTTACAGGAGCTTCTCAAGACCGGATAGGCAAGATCATCGCTGCTTCTGGCGGTACACTGTTTCTGGATGAAATAGGTAATCTTCCCCTGGATCAGCAAACCCGACTGCTCAAAGTGCTGGAAGACAGACGCTCCTGTCCCTTAGGCTCCAATAAATATTCATCAATAGATATTCGCCTGATCTGTGCCACGAACACGAACCTTGATGAAGCGGTGGAAGAGGGCAGATTCCGGCGTGATCTGCTCTATAGGCTTAATACTATTGAGATTAATATCCCGCCACTGCGCCAGAGAAAAGAGGATATTCCCCTGCTTTGCTCATATTACCTGCAAATCTTCAACCAGAAATATCATAAAAATATCAAAGGCTGCTCGCAATCTGCTATGAACCGACTGGCAGATTATGATTTCCCGGGAAATGTCAGAGAACTGAAGCATATCATCCAACGGGCTGTGATCTTATGCGCTACAAATACTATTTCCGCTGATGATCTCTCTCTGAAATCTACTACCAAAGGCTCAGCTTTGCGCCTGCAGAGCTTGAATATAGACGCTGCCGAAGAAAAACTCGTGCGTGAAGCTCTGCTTAAAGCAGAAGGCAACATGTCCAGGGCAGCAAAACTGCTGGGCATAAACCGCACTTCACTTTACAGGAGATTAAAAAAATATGGCTTATAAAACTGGCTCTATCACTCGCTTTATTATGCCTGCAAACCTCACTATGTGCGTTACAGCGGCAGCGACTGTCTTCTTTTTTGTGAACCAGGATTATCTGGCTGGCTGGATTGCCTTGCTTATCACTTTACTGATTTTAATAGGAATTCCCGGGTACACAAAACGCATTCTGGATAATACCCTTCTGCTTATCCGTTCCTACAATGATACAGATTCCGCTATCGATCTGCATATTCCAGGTTTTGCTGATGAATTGCAGGCGTTGAACCAGGAGCTTGGCTATCTGCAGAAGATAATTATCCGCACCAGAGACACAAATGCTCTTAGTGTGCTGCTGATGAATAATATTGTGGAACATTTCCCTTTCGCGATCATCGTCTATGAAGATACCGGAAAAGTGCTTTATACTAATGTGCTCTGCCAGAAAATACTAGGCACTCGACATGAATATATCACGGCTTATCCTCATGAATATCAAAATATCATCTCTGCCTGGAAAAATATCCCTGACCAGCAGCAGATAGTCTTCTCTGTACCTGATAACTCAGATAACCAGGAACTGCTCATCTCTAAAAACAAATTCTCACTGAATAATACCACCTGCTTTCTGGTTTCCATGAAAAGCATTAAATCTGAATTAGACTCCAAAGAAATGGCTTCCTGGCAAAAACTTATCCGGGTGCTCAACCACGAGATTATGAATTCACTTACACCTATCTCCTCACTATCTCAGGCTATGATCCCTAAAATTTCTGCTGCTTCTAACGATAAAGACCAGGAAACTGTGAAAAAATCCCTCGACCTTATCGCACGCAGATCAAAAAATCTGATGAGCTTTGTGCAAAAATTCCGCCAGCTTGCACTCCTGCCAGTACCTGAACTGAAAATCATTCCGCTTAACCAACTCATTAATGATACCATGCTCTTCTTTGAACCAGAATTCTGTAGCCGCCAGATCACTCCCCGGATAATTATGCCAGAACCTGCTGTCCAAATCCTGGCTGATCAATCATTACTTCAGCAGGTCTTTATAAATCTGATCAAAAACTCTCTCGAAGCGCTTAAAGACGTAGCAGCTCCCTCCCTCCAGCTCTCTGCTGTATGCAGCCAGGGAATTACTATCATCAAACTCACAGATAACGGTCATGGCATAGCACCTTCTGCCCAGCAGAATATTTTCATTCCCTTCTTCACCACTAAAACCGGTGGCTCCGGCATCGGACTGGCTCTTTCCCGCCAGATCATCAGATCTCACAAAGGAGAAATTACCCTGAGTTCCATACCCAACCTGGAAACCACTTTCCAGATCACTCTCCCTCAAATCCTCTCCTGATCCCGGAATAATTCAATGTAAGACTTTAAACCCGACAACCGCTAAGGGGAGCTTAGATCTCTGCCTTTCCGCTGCAGGCGTCTCCGTAGCTTACATTATCCGTACCCATCCGTCCAATCCGCCCAATCCGTGTTCAATACATTCTCCCCTCAAAATCACTACTAATCAATATAACGTCTGTATCTCTCCCGCCTGTTTTACTTTCCATAACGAAATTTCGACCACGTATTTCTCTCATTTAAACTCTTATCTCCTCTAAACGCCCTCATACTCACTGATTTTCCATTTTTAATTTTTAATTTTCAATTAATAACCCTACTGTACCCTCCCTGTGGCTTCCCTGTGGCTTTTGCAAAGAAATTATAAGTTATGAGATAAAACTATAACAAGTGTTTAACTCCCTCAATTCCTCTTTTCACCCCATCACCTCCTCCAGTTTTCTAACCTTCTAACCTTTCTTCACCCCTTCTCCCCTTCTCCTTTTCATCCCTCATTCCCTCAATCCCTCTCCTCTTCTCCTTTTCACTCCCTCATTCCCTCATTCCCTCAATCCCTCTCCTCTTCTCCTTTTCACTCCCTCACTCCCTCATTCCCTCAATCCCTCTCCTCTTCTCCTTTTCACTCCCTCATTCCCTCATTCCCTCAATCCCTCTCCTCTTCTCCCGTCAAATTAGTGAGTGTATAATTTTGTGATTGACAGTGTGGTGGTTATTGATAACTTTTCCCGAAACGTGAGAATGGAGTGATAGATGAAGAAATTAATGTTATTGATGTTGATAGCGGGGGTAGGATTTTTGTGGTCAGCAGCAGTGTCTATTGAAGATGCTCAACTGGCGGCAGGTAATATGATAGCAGAGCGTGGGGGGATGGAAAACCTGGAATGGACAGGGTTTTATCAGATCGGTGCAGAAGAAGCTGATCTATATGTATTTAATTATAATAATAGCGGTTATGTGATGATTTCTGCTGACGACCGGGCAGTCCCGGTCTTGGCATACAGTTTTGAAGGCATTTATGATCCGGCAACTGCTCCGGTGCAATTAGCGGACTGGTTCTTCGAATGGCAGTGGCAGATGGCGGAAATCCGCACTAATGATCTGGCAGCAGGTGAGCAGACTGAAGCAGAATGGCAGCGATTACTGGTGCCCTCAGAAGAATTTACCCCTGTTCGTGATCTGCGGGATGTGTCTCCACTTCTGACCTGTAACTGGAATCAGGACTCTCCCTGGAATCAGCATTGCCCACGCGGACCAGGGCAAAATAATCCTTTTGTATATTCCGGCTGCGTGGCAGTATCTATGGCACAGGTAATGTATTACTGGGGTCATCCGACTACCGGGACTGGTTCACATAGCTATAATCATCCGCAATATGGAAATATAAGCTGTGATTTTAGTGCTACAGATTTTGATTATGATAGTATGAATAATAGTTATGCTACTTATGAAACTAAAGAATTGCAGTGGGCTTGCGGAGTGGCAGTAGAAATGGATTATGGCTCAGATGGTTCCGGTGCCCAGGTTGGTTATGGCAATTATAGTGCACGTAATGCCATGGTAGCAAATTTTGATTATCATCCTGGAGCAACTTTCCGGGCAAAAGATAGTTATTCTACCAGCACTTATGAAGCCTATATCAGAGCAGACCTTGATGCCGGTTACCCGCTGATCTATAGTGGTGTTGGTGGAGGGTATGGACATGCTTTCAATCTGGATGGCTATCAGGGAACAAGTTTTTTCCACTTCAATTGGGGCTGGTCAGGATATGCTAACGGTTATTTCTATTTATCAAATCTTAATCCCGGCGGCAGTAGTTTTAATGAACAACAGGGTGGAGTATTTAGTTTATTCCCCTACGAAGACCTTTCAGCACCTTATGATGTTACAGGAGTGGTTTTAAATGGTAATGATGTATTATTAAGCTGGGATCATAATGAATTAGATCGCAGTTTACTGGGATTTAATGTTTATAATAACGGTTTACTGGAAGATACTACTGATCCTGATGAACCAAGCTATATGGTCAATAACCTGCCTAATGGCACTTATTTATTCTGGGTGACAGCTTTATTTGTGACGGGTGAATCTGATATGAGCGAAATGGTTACTATTAATATTGCTCCCGCTACAGCACCTGTGGCAGATGCCGGAGATGATATAACTGCGGTTTCCGGGGAAGTAGTAACTCTTAATGGCAGCGGGTCTTATGACCTTAATGGTGATGCCCTCTCTTATTATTGGACTGCCCCGGTAGGGATCACTCTTTCCAGCAGCTCTATAGTTAATCCTGTTTTCACTGCTCCGGCAGTTACTGAAGAAACTGATTATATCATTACTCTAACCGTCTCTGATGGCACCTTCTTCAGTGATCCTGATGAAGTAGTGATCACTGTAGCACTCACTGGCAGCGATGAAGATGAAATAGCCGCCGGAAATATTGAACTTTTGGGAAATCATCCCAATCCTTTCAATCCTGAAACGGAAATTGTCTATAATGTAAAAACTGCCGCAGATGTGAACCTGAGTATATACAATCTGAAAGGGCAGATGATACGTCAACTGGTTAATGCCAGAGTTGCGGCAGGTGAACAGCGGACAATCTGGAATGGACTGGATGATAATAACCACTCAGTAAGCAGTGGATTATATTACTACAAGGTCAGATCAGGACGCTATACCAGCACAGGCAAAATGGTCTTATTGAAATAATTTAATTTTCCAAGGATATATCAAGACTCCTGCCCCAATTCGGACAGGAGTCTTTTCTTTTGCAATTTATATCCCCATACTTGAACAAAATCCTCGCATACCATTACTTCAAAAGCAAAACTTTTCCCACTGTAGTCTCTACTCCCGCCTGCAATCTCACCAGATACACACCAGAGCTCATCCTGCTGGCGTCCCACACCACGTCATGCTCTCCTGCCTCCAGATTGTCATTTATCAATTCCTCTGCTAATTGTCCCTTCACATTGTAAACAGAAAGTTTCACCTTAACAGGCTCCTGCAGTTCAAAATAAATCCTCGTCTCCGGATTAAATGGATTGGGAAAATTATGCATACTTATTCCCACGGGTAATATCTCAGCTTCAGCACTATCATCTGAGAAATATTCATAAGCCCCCAGATCCGGATCACTTCCCCAATATTGCTCTTCACTCAAATCCACCAGGACTTCATCTTCGTAAATAAAATAATCTGTTCCTGCATCAACGCAGGGAGAGCTGCTTTCCAAATGATAATCTCCATTAATAATATCCATAAACAACGGGTCTGCATCAATATTATGCCCCAACCAGTTTAAATGGTTATCATTAACTACCACCCCAGCTTCCCCACCTGATACATCGGAATAAGCAATATTCATCTCACCCGGATTATTCTCATAATCTTCCAGATAAATTTCACCGGGAAGGTTATTCCAAAATATGCAATTTACCAGAGTTGTGCTGGATTGATAGCTACTTAATCCTCCCCCGTAATCCTGAGATCTATTTTCAGCTATGGTTACATTGACCAATTCCGCTGCAGCATTATAAACGCCAATACCTCCTCCACTGTGATATGCCTCATTATCAGTTATTTGCACATTCTCTAATCTTGCTTCACAAAACTCATTTAGATATATTCCTCCACCAAAATAAAATACTGAATTATTCCTTACGACTACATTCCTCAACCAGGGATTAGAGGCTCGAAAATACATCCCGCCACCCATGGAATAATCTATTCCATAACAGCAGTTCCCTTCTATCAACATATTTGTCATAATCGGTATAGACCCGTCAAACAGCATTCCTGCCCCCTGTCTACTGGATCTATTATTAGCTACTGTTACATTGTTAAAGGTGGGATGACGGTCATTCATTCTATTTCCTGCGCAAAATAACCCCCCTGCTATGTCGGCTGTGTTGCTTTCTAATATTGAATTATTCAGATGTATTTCGCTAACAAGGATATAAATCCCGCCGCCAATGCCTGCGGTGTTATTCTCAACTGTAAGATTCTCATAAAAGCTCTCAGCATTCCAAAGCAGCATTAATCCTCCCCCTCCAAGGGCGGTATTGCCTGCTACAATCACATTATCTATTTCCAGAGAACAATCTATATCACTATATATGCCTCCTCCACACTGGGGATGCTGCTCAGATCCAAAACCTAATGCTTCATTATTATAAATTCTTACTCCCTCCATAACTGCACTAGAATTCTGATACAGGCACATGCCACCTCCCGCTAAATTGGCGGTATTATTCTCGATCAATACATTCATAAGATGAACAGTGGAATTTTCATAACAATATATTCCTCCCCCAAAACCTGCCGTATTGCCTGTTATGATCAAGTTCTGCAAACTTGGGCTCGTAAATCGACAACAAATTCCGCCTCCACCATCTTCCGGCAATTCACTACTCACATAACCATTTGTAATGGTAAATCCAGATAATACTGAGGTAGAATCCTCTCCACTGTCAAATTGCACCACACTGCCAGAGGCACTACCATTTATCACAGTTTGAGCAATGTAACTCGTATCCTGAGTTGTATAATAAAAAGAACCAACAATTATTGACATACTCAAAAAATTTATATTCTCCCAATAAATCCCTGGTGATACTATTATAACATCACCGTCTGCTACATTCCTGATTGCCCCTTGAATTGTCTCAAAATCAGCCGGCACAAAATATGTCTCTGCCCAAAGACTTATTACTGCCGTTATAACCAGAATTGTCATTAATGCTCTTCTCATAATAATCTCCTACATCTAATTTTAATAATTATATCATTTTCATTTTATATTTTTCATGTCAAGTAAATTATAATGTCTCAATCATAAGCAAGAATTGATAATTACAATTATTCTGCCTGACTTTTGAGGTTTATTTAATAGATTGTAAATTCTTGAAAGTCTGAGCCCGGCAAATATAATTGTACATGTGCGTTGGCTGATATACTGGTCAGAGAGGCTCATTTGGTGGAATAGATTAAGAATAAAAAAGAAAAGCAGAGTATGCAGATAATTATGCTTGACAGAATTTAGAGCAAGTGCAGGAAGTAAATTAATGAAATATAGTGAAGAATGAAAAATTTTTTAATAAAGGAGATTCTATGAAAATCATAAGATTGATGTTATTAGTCATAATAGCAGTTTCATTATTTCTGAGTGCCTGTGCCCCTCCACCACCACCGGTACAGAAAACTCAATTAGAGATAGCCGAGCAGGAAGCAATTGCTTTAGAGACAGAAGCCACTGCACTGGAACAGGAAGTTAAGCGATTAGAACAAGATCTAGCCGCAAAAGAGAGCGATTTAAACAAACTGAAAGCCTATGACAAGAAACTTAAGGCAGAGGAATAAGGAGATAACATGCGTAAATTAGCAATAATAGTGATCATAGCAATGCTGGTACTTCCCGTCTTACTGGTTTCTAAGGTGAATTATCTTAGTGAAGCAGAATACAAGAAATTAAAAAAGTCAGAACGACTTGATTACTGGCAGCGTCTGGAAACTGAATTACAGGATCTTGCAGAACGTAGATCAGATGCCCAGAATCGTAAGGATAATGCTACAGCCAGAATCGAAGAGCTTCGCAGGCAGATAGCTGCTGTAGAGCAGGAACACCAGACAACTTACGATCAAATACTTGATTATCTGAAAGTAGATAAGAATAATATGGCGAAGTGGAAAGATATCGAGGGCAAGATAGCCTATTTTAATGCCCAGATAAATAATTTTAATTCTCTGTCAGACAGTGAGTTGTGGCAGGCAAAGAAGCAGATTTATGCTTTACGTGAAGAATGGAATGATTATCGAGCAGATAATTATGCTAAGGTGCCGGATTTTCAGGATGACATTATGATGATCGAAAATCGTTTGACCAGACTTGAGACTGAGCTTGAATCGAAGCGACCTAAATATTATGAAGATACTTATACAGTAGTGAAAGGCGAAACTCTTTCCAAGATATCAGGTTATCACTTTATCTATAATGATCCCGCCAAGTGGGGCATCATTTATCGTGCTAACCGTGATCAGATCAAGGATCCGAATATCATAAATCCGGATTTAGTATTAAAGATACCACGTGGCAAGCCTAACACCTGGAAAGTATATAAAGGTGAATTTTTATGGCGGATAGCTTCCTATCCGGAAGTATATGGCAATGGTGCTAAGTGGCCTCTGATCTATCGGGCAAATAAAGACAAGATCAAGGACCCTGATCTGATTTATCCAAATCAGGTATTTGAGATTCCGCGCGACTAAGCAGATAAATAATTAAAGAAAGCCTCCGCAATTCTGGAGGCTTTCTTTTCTTTAGAACCCAGCCATGAATAAAAAACAATTATTTTTTATTATCATTACTGCTTTACTGATCACTATCGCTCAATTGATCATGAATCCTTATCGTAGCTGGAACCGCTCTACAAGTCTGAGTATCGGTCAAATAGCCGATCAGGATATTATCTCACCAATAGAATTTAATGTATATAAAAGTGAAGAAAACCTGCGGAAAGAACGAAATGCCGCAGAAGACAAAGTAATTGAGATCTATACTTTATCAGATAATATCACTTTCAATGCCATTCGCAATCTGGACATCATCATCCGCCACTTTGAGAATAGTTCGGAGCAAACTACCCAGGAAATAAGTAATAATCTGAAACAGAAAGGCTACAACTTCCAACCTGCAACAATAAACTATCTGATGTCAGCCGAGAACCGCAATCGCGTTTACAGCTATATGAGTGAAAAATTAGCGAGAGTTCTGGAAATTGGTATATATCCCGAAAGCTATAGTGATCCCACGATAAATGTGAAGCGTAAAGGGGTGGTGAAAAATTATTATCTCTTTAAGTTGTACGCTTTTAATGAAGCTAGGGATAAGATTATTGACGGATTTAGTGATGCCAAAGGTAAAGTAGCAATTACCGATATCACTGATAATATCCTGGTTGTGAATATCATCAGCGATCGTGAAACCACGGCTCAACTCAAACAGAAAGCCCGTATGGCTATTGATATCACTGCTGGCAAAGTACTGAAAAATGAAACTATTATCCGCAAGGGTGAACGAGTAAATGAAGAGCATCTACAGAAGCTTAACTCGCTGCAAAAATCTTTGAAAACCCGTAAACTGGAGCGAAATAACCGCCGGCTGATTATTTCCAGCAGTGGAAGCTTATTTTTTATCCTTTTACTGCTGCTTACATTTTTTCATCTGCTTTTGCATAATCAAAGTAAACTGGAAATCACTGAGCGGCGTTTTCATCTTTTACTAATATTTTTTCTGGTGCAGTCATTGATCAGTCTGGCAATCTCCAATGTTTTTGAGCTATCCTCATTGCTGATACCATTCAGTTTTTTCACTTTTGCCACAATGAAGCTGTATGACCGACAGACAGCTTTTCTATATACAATCACGCAGTTAATCCTGGTAAGTTTATTATTAAATTGGAATTTCATCAATCCTTTATTGCTGACCCTGGCGTCTTTTTCCATCCTGCTGGTAACCTATCAGAAGACGATAAATTTGAACTATCTTGTTTTTACTGTATCCACAATAGTTCTATATATTCTATTTACTCTATCAATGAGTTTGAACCAGGTATCTACATTGGGTGATTTTTTCCAGCGGATCCTTCTGGGCTCGCTATCTATAGTGTTTTCCGCCTTGCTGTCGATATTTTTTATTCCCTATCTTGAACGACGTCTCAAGATAGTAACCGAGGAACGGTTGAAGGGACTTCTAAGCACAGACAATCCGCTTTTGATGCGTATGAGAAAAGAAATACCAGGCACATATCACCATAGCATGGTTGTGGGTACTCTTTCGGAAAGTGCAGCAGCATCGATTGAAGCAGACCATCTGCTGGCAAGAGTCGGCAGCTTATATCATGATCTGGGTAAACTGGCACATCCGCAGATATATATTGAAAACAATCCGAATTCTAATGTGCTGCATGATGATATGCTGGCAACCAGTAGTGCGAATTTGATCAGGAGTCATATATTGGAAGGAATAAAACTTGCCAGGGAAGCTGGTTTACCAGAAAAGGTGATAGATATTATTCAGCAGCATCATGGAACATCTAAAATAAGATTTTTCCTCAATAAAGCACAGGTGGAACATCTGGACTATGAGGCAGAGGAATTTGAATATCCGGGACCTAAACCGCAAACTCGTGAGGCTGCCATCATAATGATTGCCGATATTGTGGAATCTCATTCCAAATCTCTCTCCGTTATAAACAGCCAGATCCTTTATAAACTTCTGGATGATACTATTAATAAGCTCATCAATAATGGACAGCTCAATCAGGCACCTCTTACGATCAAAGATTTGCGGGATATCAGCAATGCCATGCACCCCATTCTGCTGGGTGTCTATAATACGCGGATAGAGTACCCTGAAAATGAATAGCACATTAACTGTTATCAATAAAACGAGTGAATCTTTTGCTGAAGATGTATTTGCTGAACTGGCTGAAAAGATCTTGATAGAAGAACTCGCAGACCAGGAAGGCATGATACAGCCGGCTCCGGATTTATGTCTGATTCTGTGCGAAGGAGAAATGATTCGTGAATTGAACCGCAAATATCGCGGTACTGATGCCAAGACGGATGTCCTTTCATTTAGAGGTGATTACCCGGAAATTCCTCAATTGGGAGATATTATTATTGACATTGAAAAGGCTTTTAATCAAAAAGGAGACATGTCATTAAATTTTGAAGTTCAGACATTGTTTTTGCATGGTTTGCTCCATCTTCTGGGGTATGATCATATAACCCAAAAACAGCAGTTGGAAATGCATAAAAAAGAAAAATTGTATCGTAAATACATAAAGGAGATTAGCAAATAAAGTGGGAGCGGAAGAAAGCCTGCCGTATATTTTTTTAATAATCTTATTGGTCTTATCAGCTTTTTTTTCAGGGTCTGAAACAGCCTTCTTTTCTTTGACTAAAATTCAAATTAAGAAGTATGAAAAAAGTAAACACGCCAGTGAACGACGCATAAGTAAACTGCTGCTCAATCCCAGATCGCTGCTGGTGCTCATATTACTGGGGAATACACTGGTGAATGTCACTGCCTCCAGTTTTGCGGCTGTTATTGCCATAAAACTGGGAGAGAAGTTCTTTAGAGCTGTCAGTCATGGATTCTTAATATTTTTTGAGATTGTGATCATGACGCTTATCCTACTGATATTCGGCGAGATAACACCTAAACTGATAGCTTATAACAGCGCTGAGAAGTTTAGCAGATATACCAGTCTGCCAGTGACCATTCTCTATTATTTATTCTTTCCCATAATAAAAAGCCTGGAATTCATCAATTCATTATTCACCAATAGCTCACGACGGATAGAGATAAAGAATAATATCACTACCCAGGACTTGAGAAATCTGCTGGACTCTGATTCTACTCACCATCCTCTGGAAGATAGTGAGAAGGAGATTATTCAAAGTATCTTCCGTTTCTTTTCCGGTACAAAAGCGAGAGAAATAATGACACCTCGAGTAGATATAATTGGAATCGAGAATACAGAGAGCTATGAAAACCTGAAAAACTGCCTGCTGGAATCCGGGCATTCCAAACTGCCGGTATATGAAGGCAGCTTAGATAACATCATTGGCTTCATCTATGCCAAAGATGTTATACTGAATCCAGACAAAAACTCGATAATATCACTGATGCGTGAGTCTAATTACGTTACCGAGAACAGACAGATCAGTGATATCTTGAACCTGTTCCGGCAGAGGAAAATCCAGATATCTCTGGTGGTTGATGAATATGGTGGCACCAGCGGGCTTCTTACTCTGGAAGATATTCTGGAAGAACTGGTTGGGGAAATTCTGGATGAATATGACCTGGAAGGACCTACGATCAGCAAGGTGAATGATCATGAATATATCATCAATGGAATGGTTACTATCTCTGAATTAAACCAGAAATTTGACCTCGATATTCCAGAAGATGAATATGATAATCTGGCAGAATTCCTTTATGACAGCTTCAATCGCGTTCCTGCTAAGAATGACTCCTATGTGTACGAAAACCGGATAGAGTTTTCTGTTACCAATATTAAATCAAGGCGCATTAATTATGTGCGTATGAAAAAACTGAAGACAAGTTGAGAACTAAATTTCTTACTGCTCTGCTGCTTTGCCTTAGTTTAAGCTTATCTGCCGAACACCTGCAATTGAGTATCAGCTATCTGGGTCTTAAAGTAGTAAATGTTGATATGCTGGATGAAGACAGCATCCTCACCGTTAACGCCAAAGCAACTGGATTAGGCAGTATTGCCAGCTCTATGGATAACACCTATCAAAGTCTCTATTCTGACGACTATTTGCCGGTTCATTACATAAAACGAATCAGTCAGAAGAAATATTCCGAAAATAGAATTACTACTTATGACAGAGAGAATTTACTGGCATCACGCCAAAGCTTTCTAAGTAACACTTTGAATCGTGAATATCCCATTCAAGCTGCCAGCAGAGATTTCTTTTCCGCTCTGTATTATATCAGATTCCATCTTGATCATCCACAAACACTCTATCTGGATGCTAATTCTTTGATCTGGCAGGCAGAATATCAGGTGGTGGATACTGCTGAAATTAATACTGTTATTGGTAAACAGGAGGCTTATATAGTGGAAATAAGATTTTCCAGAATCTCTCAGTCAAAACGGGAAAGGTCTGATATGCTGACTAATAATCTGGTCAATGAAGATAATCTGCTCACTTTATGGATTTCTACTTCTAAAGAAAATATTCCGCTCAAAGCTCGCTACAGCATGAAACCATTTGCGGTTTACTGGATACTGGAAGCTTATGAATAAAATTGCTACCTGGCTTACCTGGCTCTTCTATTTATGGCTGACAGCTATTCTGATTGTTTCTTCTATCCCGGACATCGGCTCTAAAAATGAAACACTGCTGGGATTTGATAAATATGCCCACTTTACTGAGTATTTTATTCTCTCCATTCTCTTTATCCTCATGAAAATTGCCAGAAAACAGAAACCGCTCCTGAAAAACTACCTGCTTCTAGCTATACTACTACCCATGGGAGATGAGATACACCAGTTATTCATCAGAGGCAGAGAATTTTCGCTTCTGGATTTTTCTGCCGACTGGGCAGGAGCTTCCCTGGCTTTTCTGGTGTACTATCTGCTTAAAAGAAGTCCGTTGCTCAAGCTTTAACGCGTTTCAGGGCAATGATTACTTCATATTTGTAAGGCGGCCTATCCCAGATTTCCATGTTCAGATATGCCTGAGGATTGTTTATTATCTCTTTCTCTTCTACTTCTCTCACTTTCTTGTCTGAGTCTATTACCCAAAATAATTTCTTCGGGCTTGGGGCAGTTTTTTGTCCAGCCATAATTACTCCTATTATTTTATATTCAGGATGTTCTTCTACGTATTTCTGCAGCTCTACCAGCTTGATACCTTCAATATATTGCGAACAGAACTTGTCACAACAGGCTGCACAGACCACCAGGTCTTTGAATTGCTTGTTGTGAGGGCAAACTACCAGGTTACGGTTCTTCTTCCCTACTCTTCGCACTTATTTAACCAGTTTATAATCATGCAGTGTCTGCTGCAATTTCAGTAAATTATCGTCACTCATTGTGGTCATTGGTGACCGAAACTCCCTTTCTATCAGACCCATCATTGCCAGAGCTTCTTTGGCGGGGATAGGATTGGTCTCGATAAACATTATTCTATTCAATTCCAGCAGTGCCAGATGCTCCTGCTTTGCCTGCTCAAATTTATTCTCCAGGCAATGATGAATAAGACTGTGCACCTTCTGCGGTACTATATTTGCCGTCACGGATACTGTTCCCACTGCTCCGCAAGCCATTAATGCCAGGTTAAGAGCGTCTTCACCCGAAAACAAGGCAAAGTCTGCCGGAGCATCACGGATTATCTCCGAAGCCTGAACAATATTGCCCGATGCTTCCTTGATCGCTACTATGCCGACACAATCCTTTGCAAGTTTCACGGTAGTCTCAGTATTGATGTTCACTCCGGTACGCCCAGGTACATTATAAATGATCAACGGGATATCCACCTCGGCTTCTACCTGGTAAAAAAACTCATATAACCCCTTCTGAGTAGGCTTATTATAATAAGGTGTTATTACCAGAGCATAATCCGCTCCTGCCTTTTGAGCTTTCAAGGTAGCTGCTATTGTCCGGGAAAGATTATTTGTCCCGGTTCCCACAATCACCGGCAGCCTGCCAGCCAGTTTGCGAAGACAGTACTTAATGAAGAAATCTTTTTCATCCTCTGCCAACGCTGGAGATTCGCCTGTAGTACCACACAATAAAACCGCATCAGTCCCTTGGTCAAGATGCAGTTTTAAAAGCTTATCGAGAGCATTATAATCGATCTGAGAGTTCTTGAAAGGCGTCACCAGTGCAACTATCGATCCTTTCAACATATAATCCTCCTGTCATTATTATCTTCACCAACCCACTGCACTTGACGTAATGCCTCATAAAGCACAATCGCCACACTATTGCTGAGATTAACTGACCTCAACTTTGCTGACATGGGTATGGTTATAGTCTGATTTTTATTTTTTATTAAAATATCTTCCGGGATTCCCTGTGATTCAGGACCAAAGACAAATAAATCTCCTGCCTTATATTCCGGCTCAGTATATTTGCGAGCAGTTTTAGTTGTACAAAAATATATCCTGCTTTCGGGATATTTCGCCTGCAATTCTGCCAGATTGTCATGCGTGAAAAATTTCAGGTTCTGCCAGTAATCCAGTCCGGCTCGTTTAAGATACTTATCATTGATCATAAACCGCATGGGTTTAATTATGTGCAGTTCGCAATCTGTCCCCACACATAGTCTCCCGATATTCCCCGTATTTGCGGGTATTTCAGGTTGATACAATACTATCTTAAACAATTAATTTCTCCCTAGATCACTCTTTAGTTTCTTCAGCCAGGTTTTTTCCTCAGCTTTCACTGTTTTAGCACTCATACTATAGATTTCATCTTTGGCGATCTGCCTCACCTCCGCAAATTCCGCAGCCAGCTCTACATTTCGGTGTACTGGATACATCCATTTCTCAGGGCAGATACGCGACTGAAAATCTTCACTCAGCAGATAATCTATAAAACGCTGAGCCAAAACCAGTTTATCTGTGGCTGCTGTGATACCTGCAAACTCTTCTACCAGAAAAGTGCCCTCTTCCAGCACCACCACTTTGTAATAATCACTCCTACTCTGGGAGTGAAATAAAGACATCGTAGTATATGCCGGAATCAAGTAACCTTCACCTGCCAGAAATCTTTTATAGGCATCATTATAAGACAGTGGATATATGGATATATTCTTCTTTATCCCCTGCCAGAGATAGCGAAACCCATTCTTCCCGAACTGGGCTGCCGTCTGATGCAAAAATGCCCGACCCATTCCTGTCTTCTCCGGGTCTGGCATGATCAATGCCTCATCCCAGCAATTATCCTGCAATTCTCCATAATTACGCGGCGGATTCGCTATATATCTGCTGTCATAAAGCAAACCTAAATAACCATAGGCATAAGGCGTGAAATGATTAGTTTTGTCAAAACAAAATTTGCTGTCGATGAATTTAAGATTTTCTGACTTGTATTCCCCAAAAAGCCCACTCTCCACTGCTTCCACCACTAAAGCACTGTTAATCCCACAGATAACGTCCGCATCAGTGGAATCAGCCTCCTGCTTTAAACTGTCCAGAACCTGCCAGATATCAGGAAAATTTTTTATGAGCAGCCGGCAGTTATACTTTGCCTCAAAATAGCTCAGATCATTCCAGATTGACTCCGTCATAAAAGGTTCACCTGTATATATCACTAAATCGCGGTCTGGCAGCTGCACCGCAGAATTATCCCTGCCACAGCCACTGATTAACAGCAATGCTGTCAGCAGCAAAATATACAGCTTCATTCTAATATCCCCCGATCAATACACTGGCTACCACAAAATCCAGAATTAATATCGCTATGGAAGCATGTACCACTGTAGCTGTCGCCACTCTTCCCACTCCCTGTGCTCCACCTTCCGTTCTACTGCCGGCAAAACAGCCTATCATGGTGATAAATAAGCCAAAGAAAAAAGCTTTTACCAGTCCACCCCAAAGATTGGAAGGCATAAAATAATTCTTCATCTCCAGAAAAAAAGTATAACCATTTATCCGGTATTTCAGCACTGAAAGCCCAAATGCTGATAATATACCAATAAAATCTGCATAAATTGTCAATATCGGCACCATTATGCAACCCGCTACCACCTTGGGCATATAAAGATAATCTGCCGGCTCTATCGCCATCGAAAGCAAACTGTCCAATTGCTCACTCACCTTCATTGTCCCGATCTCAGCAGCTATTGATGCCCCCACTTTACCTGCCAGCACCAGAGCTGTCAGCACTGGTGCCAGTTCTATCATCGTAGATTTGCCCACCAGCACTCCGATCAGGTTCGGGGGAATATAGCCGTTTGTGAGATATGACGCCTGCACAGCAGTTACTAACCCTGTGAAACCGGCAGTTATTGTTATCAGTAATAAGGAATCATAGCCTATCTTTTCCATCTGCTCCAGTATCATATTCCTGCGCTTGCCAATATTTTTAAGAGAAGCTAATACAGCAAATTGAAACCGGGTAAATTCTCCCGTTATTTCTATAAAAGATTTTATATGTGACAGCATTATTGTTCTATACGCTTATCCGCATTACGAAACGAGGTGAATTCACTCAGGAAAGTCATATTAATTGTCCCGACCTTACCATGCCGATTCTTCCTGATCAATATCTCTGCTTTTCCTATATCTTCCTGTTTCTTACTATAAATAAACTGCCTGTAGATAAACATCACCACATCAGCATCCTGTTCAATTGCCCCTGATTCACGTAAATCCGCCAAAATCGGACGCTTATCATCCCTGGTCTCTACCTGACGATTTAGCTGGGACAAAGCTATCACCGGTAACTCCATCTCTTTTGCCAGTACTTTCAAACCTCGGGAAATCTCTGAAATCTCCTGCTGTCGGCTATCCCTGCTCTTAGGATTATTAGATGACATTAACTGCAGATAATCTATGATGATCATATCAAGCTTGCCCACTTCCGCTGCCAGACGACGCGTTCTCGCCCGTATCTGGTTTAATGTCTGATGTCCATTATCATCTATGTATATATTACAATCCCGCAATACCTCAGCTACTGTTACGATTCTGCCTATTTTCTCTATGCCCAGGTCACTGCCACGCAGCATATTTTGCATCGGTATTTCCGCTGCCGAACTCAGCATGCGCATTATCAGTTCCTGACTCTCCATCTCCAGCGTAAAAATCGCTATCTTCAGATCATAAGATACTGCAGCATTAAAAGCCATGTTTAGAGCAAAGGAGCTCTTTCCCATCGCCGGACGTGCTGCTATGATAACAAACTGACCGCTTCGGAATCCACCTAAAAGACTGTCAAGGTCTATGAAACCAGTTTGAACTCCTAAAACGCTTCTTTTCTTACTCGCTATTTCCTGGATCACTTCTACCGTGTTATCTATCTCCTGACGGAAATTGCCAAATGACTCCTTCAATGGATTCTCTGCTATATCAAATATCTGCTGCTCTGCCTGATCGAGTATCTTTGCTACATCTTCTTCCGCTCTATAACTTACTTCTATGATATTATTCGCAGCAGTGATCAATTGCCGTAAGGTGGATTTATCACGGATGATATTCACATGCTCTTTGATATTTGCACCACTT
Organism: Candidatus Cloacimonadota bacterium; assembly: GCA_021735645.1. GTDB lineage: Bacteria > Cloacimonadota > Cloacimonadia > Cloacimonadales > TCS61 > Stygibacter. Next base: position 22,405 of record JAIPGP010000020.1, on the reverse strand, counting down.
AGCACTACACTGGTCAACCGGTTGATAAATTCAAATCCACCCACTTTATCAAATTCATTGCTCTTTTTCAATTCATCAGTCAGCGTGATTACATCTATCTCTATGCTTTGCTCATAAAGCTTCTTCATTGCCCTGAATATCGTTTTATGACTATTGCGGTAGAAATCCTTCTCCGATATCCACGTCATCGTATAACTCACATTATACGAGTCTATCAGCATGGCAGATAATACTGCTGCCTCCGCATTTGCATCATTCGGTAATTGCTTTTCTACAAGCGTACGCTCATCTGTATTCGCAGCATTTCTACTATATTCTGCCATTTTACCTTCTTATTTATTCTTCTCTTATAAACTGAAATAATGATCTCGCACCCGCTGCAGATCTTCCCAGGTCGGCACTCGATATTTCGGGTCACGCAGTAACGCCGCCGGATGATATGTCACATAAACCGGTATCTCCCGAAATAAATGCCTTCGCAGACGCAAACGGCTTATCGATTCCGTAGTCTCCAGTATTGCATGTGCCGGCACTCTGCCCAGCAGCAGAATGATCTGAGGTGCAACGATCTCGATCTGCTCCAGCAGATAGGGCATACAGGCTTGGACTTCATTGGCTTCAGGATTGCGATTGTAGGGCGGTTGACATTTCACGATATTAGCTATATATACTTCCTGCCGTGTTAATTTTATGGCATGTAGCTGCCTGTCTAAAAGCTCGCCTGCCGCGCCCACAAATGCTTGACCTGTTTTATTCTCGTTCGCTCCGGGTCCCTCTCCTATCAGCATCAGTTTCGCATCTGCATTGCCTTGACCATACACCAGATTGATCCGACCCTGACTCAAACCGCATTTCTGGCAGTTCGCATACTTCTGGCTCAGATCATGCAGTATCCTGGCTTTATCAACGCAACCTTCTTCTACTGCTTCCACAATAGGCTCCGGCTCCTTTATAAAAATATCCTGAATCCCTGCTAATTTCAGGAACTCAAGATATTGATAAAAAGCTTTCACAGACATCTTAGTCTGCTCTATTCAAAAGGATTCACATTTTCTTCTTCTACCACCGGACCTTCCGGCATATCTGCCAGATAATCAGGTATTATGTTCTCAGCTACATGTTCTAAAGCAGTTTCAGTTATTTTCCCTTCAAACTTCTGCTTGATCACATCAGGAAGATTTGATAACCGCTCCACTTCCAGATTGGCTAACATTAAAAAAAGGTAGGTCATATTGTTCTCTTCCAAAAACTTTTCCACTTTGGGATTAAGCATTTTCACTCCTGTAATAATTTTCTCGTATCTCTTTATATCTTTCCACTCGCAGCTTCTCTGCCCGGATTATCTTCTCCAGGTCTCCTACTGCTGATTCAAGGGCATCATTTATCACCAGATAATCAAAGCGGTGGATCAATGCTATCTCATCCGCAGCATTCTGCATCCGCAGCTCAATGGCTTCCCGGTCATCAGTGCCCCGCCGTTCCAGGCGCTCTCGCAATACTGCCTGACTGGGCGGTAATAAAAATACTGTTACGCATTCTATTCCACTTGCAAGTATCTTCAATGCCCCCTGAACATCAATGTCAAGGATGATATTTTTACCTGCTGCTAACTGCTGCCCGATGAACTCCCGCGAGGTGCCATACCACTTGCCGTGCACCAAAGCACTCTCGATAAAGGCTCCTGCTTTCTGACGCTTCAGAAATTCTGCTTCTGCCAGAAATTGATAATCCACTCCATCCCGTTCGTCTCCCCGTGCTTGACGCGTCGTTGATGATATCGAATACACAAAATCAGAGTAACGCTTCAAAATCTCATCACATAGAGTAGATTTTCCTCCACCGGAAGGAGCTATCAATATCAGTAAATAAGGCTTATGTTCATAAGGCATTGGCTATTTAATCTATCATTGCACTATATTCTTCAGCACTTAATAAATCGTCCTTCTCGGATATGTCACTGATCTTGATCTTGATCATCCAGCCCTCGCCAAAGGCATCTTTATTCACCAGATCAGGTGTCTCTTCCAGGTCCTCATTGATCTCAATAACTACGCCAGATAAGGGTGATTTGATCTCTTCCACTGCCTTCACGGCTTCTACACTGCCAAATGACTCACCTGCTGTCACTTCATCGGATTCATCTGGTAATTCCACGTAAACGATTTCGCCTAACTCCTCTGCCGCATATTCTGTGATGCCAATATAAGCCTCATCGCCTTCTATCTTTACCCATTCATGGCTCTCAGTATAATACAATCCTTTCTTTACCATTATTACCTCCACTCAAAATATTATTTTGACTAACTTTTTTCCCGTTCATACCACTGTCAAGAATTATCAGTGCTCATAATTTTATCCTACCTTTTCTTATAACTCACCACGGTTAAAATGTTCCCTACTTTCGCAAACTTTCACCTATCTTCCAGAGATATACTGACCGGTTATCATCAGCTTAGATAAGCCTAACGGCTGATAGTTACTTTCCTGGTTATATTCCGGTCAGGAGAAGTGAGATTCAGGAAGTAGATGCCAGCAGGTAGATGTGAGACAGGAGCAGTAATTTTTCCTGTTCTGGTTGAATTTAACTGCATAACTTTTCTGCCTCGCAGATCGTAAAGAGCCAGTTGGCAATTTTCGGTCCTTAAGAGCAGACCCTGGATAGTGAGATTCTCTGAGCAGGGGTTTGGCGTTATCAGCAAATAATTCGTCAGCGAATTTTCGTTAACGGGCTCAATATTAACGGTTACCTGCCAGAGAGCTTCTACTTCATAAAACCCGTCTGAAACAAGGCAGCGTACCTGATAGGTACTTAATTCCGTGAAAGTGTAATTAAATATATAATCTGTAGAAGACTGAACAGCATCATCCAGATACCAGGTATAATTGATGGCGGAATCAATATCCTGAGCCATCACAGCAAAGCTGACAGGATTATTTTGCTCTACTTCAATGGCACCTGTAGCGGGATAAGTATCGGTGATCTCGGGTGGATCATTGACTGCAGTCACATACACTTCCACGCTGTCATGCACAAATAAGCTGCCATCTGAAAGCCACAGTGTAACGTACTCAAAGCCAACCCAGTTCTCAGCAGAAGATAATGTCACTATTAATCCATTTCCTGAAACATATATATGCTCACTGTTTTCACCCGTAACCGTCAGCGGATCATTATCCTCATCAGAACAGTAGTCAGCAAAATCATAAGTAGTTGGAATATCTTCGGGGATCACGAAGCTGTCCGGCAGATTCATGACCGGGTAATGATTGATAGGATTGCCTGAATACGCCTCAATTGGTAAAAAATCCGGCGGGTAACCAATATCATAACCGGGGTCTGTCATGGTGGTATATTCCACTGAGCAGGTCGTGTCTATGCTTTGATCCCAAACGAGAAAACTCACCTGTTCGGCAATATTACCCTGAATATTCATTGTGCAGTAGGCTTCTCCCTCATCGATGATCACATCGCCTACCCCGCGGCATTCACCTTCTACAAAAGCAGCCACAATATCTCCAGGAACAGCAGAAAGCTCATCAATTGTCACACGCGAATAGGCAACTGTGGAATTTGTGTAGATCACTGGTTCCCAATCAGGATCAGCCAGGCAAAACAGCCAGAGTGAGAAAAATAGATATAAGAAAATGCTTTGTTTCATTTTCAGCTCGCTTATTTCTATTTAAGCAGGAGCATGCGGCTGCTATCAATGCCGGCACCGCTCTGCAACTGGTATATATAAAACCCTGAAGCCTGCTTCTTCCCCTGGTCATCGCAGCCATCCCAGACTATCTGCCGGCTGCCGCTGAGGGAAATCTGCCAGGTTTTCAGGTTCTGCCCTTTCAAATTAAAGATTTTAAGAACTGCCGGCAGGTCTTCAGCTAAAACACAGTAGCGAATGGCAGTTTCAGGATTAAAGGGATTAGGGTAGTTACCCGTAAGGGCAGTGGCAGCATATAGACCTGAAGGATCATTATCTACCTCAGTAGCAGTGATATTCCACGTTTTATAGCGCTCTGCTGTTTCATCATATGCCATACACTCCACTTCATATTCACCGGCAGCATCAAACGTGACTGTATATTCTTCAACAATGTCCGGCTGCTCTACACCGTTTAAATACCAGTTATAACCTATTCCACCTTCCACATCCTCTACTACTACACTAAAGGTGATAGTGCTGTCAATTATTACTTCAAGATCCAGCTCATACGGCTGCCAGTTAACTATCTCAGGTTCGTCATTTACTTCTGTAACTATGATATTTACGGTATCGGAAACTGTGAGCCGGGCGGGTTCATCATCCAGAGTAAAAACTACTGTTTCCATACCATTCCAGTTCAATGGGGCAGCAATTGTGAGAATATCACCTTCAAAAGTGAGGATAATAGAGTCATTACCTGTGGCTGAGAAGGCAAACTCCTCCCCTTCATACAGATAGTAGTATGCCGAAAGATCAAAATTCTCAGGTGAGTCTTCATCTATCATAAATTGCTCTGGTAAAAATAGATCAGGTGGCTGATGAACATGTATTACATTGATTATTACGTCATCAGAACCAATTAATCGCATCGTGCTGTCATCAGCATTGATCGTGATCGTATCTGTTCCCCACCAGTCAGGATTGGGCATAATGGTGATTGAATCTGTGCTCACCACCACTGAAACTTCGTCCGTATTAGTAGCATATACTGAAAAATCATCGCCATCAGGATCACTGATATATTCAGCGATACTGATTGTGAGATAGGTGTTTTCATAAATATCAAACTGGTCAGGTAAATTTACAATTGGAGCATCCGGCTGGGGATTAACTATCACTATCAGATCATCGAAATTACTGTCCTGATAATCATCAGCAGTGAAGGTTATTGTTTCCTGCCCATTCCAGTTTGCATCAGGAGTGAGTGTGACCATACTTTCATTAATACTAACAGTGATATTCTCGGTTGCACTGGCAGTCAGGAACCATTCGTCACCCTCTATATCATTGATATAAGTACTGAAATCAACTGTGAGTTCCTGATCTTCCTGCAAAGTGAAGCTGTAAGGCAGAGATATATCCGGGGGATCATTCACAGGCAGCACTTCCAGCACCAGAGTGCCGGTAACAATGTGTCCATTGCCATCATCCACGCTGTAGTTAATAGTTTCAGTACCATTCCAGTTTTCATCGCCATAAGCAGTCACTATCATACCATCAATACTGATATTTATCTGCTCATTCCCGCTAAAGGATAGGATAAGCTCATCGCCATCGGGATCAGTGATATATTCACTCATATCCTGAACCACTACTTCGTCTTCATCAAAACTGAAACCAGGAGGCAGGTTTACTTCCGGAGCAAAGTTCGTATAGATATTCAGCGGCAGCAGATTAGGCGGATAGCCTATATCACCGCCGGGATTGGTGATTGTGAAATATTCTACACTGTAAATCTGATCTTCCATTACATCATAATAATTAAATTGCACTGCCTCTGCTACATCACCCTGTATATTCATCGTAAAAACGGAAATACCATCATTGATTACAATTTCTGCCAGTCCACGGCATTCGCTGCCGGCAAAAGAGGCAATCTCATTACCGACGGTCACAGGCTGATCGTCAATATTGATGCTGCCGTAGGCTACTGTGGAATTTGTATAATATACCACGTTCCAGGGTCGCGGAAATTCCTCATATTCCGGCAGTTCATAGCTCCAGAAATTCAGTTCAATTTCATCTGGCGGATAGCCTATTTCTCCACCGGGCTCTGAATCTATCTGCGTATCAGTAAAAAAGATTTCTTCTGCCGAGGCATCCCAAAGCCGGAAGGAGCAGGTTTCCACTGCTTCGCCCTGTATTTCGATTGTAGAAATGGACTCACCTTCGTAATGGATTATGCTGCCTGTCCCGCGGCATTCATCTTCTACAAATACCCCCAGAAGGTCTTCTTCCTGCACCAGTTCCGTATCTAAGGTGATTACAAAATATGCTGTTGTGCTGTTGGTATATATCTCCGGTTCCCAGCCGGGACCTGTAATAGAAAGTACGGCAATTTCTATTTCTGAGCCGGGTTCACCTATCTGACCCTGCGGTATGGTATTATACACGGTATAATCTTCATATATATCATTAGCACTGGCATCCCAGACTTTGAAACTGAATTCTGCCACAACATCCTGAAATACATCTATTGTGCAATAGGCTGTTTCATCAGTTACTATTATAGTGCCCAGTCCCAGACATTCGCCAGTAGCAGCAAAAGCTCCCACCACGTCTGAGTCAGCAGCCATTTCACCGTCTATTGTCACCGTGGAATATACAGTTGTCCAGTTATCATAAGTATCTACCGGTACCCAGCCAGGACCTGGTGTAGTATAAGCAGCGAGCGGGATCAGGTTATCAGGCGGATAACCAAGGTCACCACCGGGATTAGTTTGTGTGGTATATAGTACGCTATACACAGCTTCATCAGCTGCAGAATAAACCATAAAATTCACAGTTTCCACCGCTTCACTCTGGATCAGGAAAGAAGAATGAGATGTATCTCCATCCAAAACAATTTCACCTATTCCCCGGCATTCTCCATTAATAAAAGCACCCACCAGATCGTTCTCTTCAGCCGGCTCATTATCAATTGTCACCTCAGAATAGATCACCGTGGAATTAGTATAAACTACTAACTCCCAGCCGGGTCCTGAATAAATGGTTACCTGCCACTGCTGGGTAAGTAAATATTCTTCATCGCTGATTTCCACCAGCACGGTGTATTCACCATTTTCCAAAAAATTATACTGCATGGCAGCAGCATTTATTCCCTGATCAAGCCCGTTTATATACCAGATATAATTAAGTTCACTATCATTGTCATACACATTTACAGAAAAATCCAACCCAGTTTCACCATAAAAAAGCAGCTCTGTTTGTTCTGGTGAAAAACTGCTCAGGTTGGGCATATCGTTCACAGCTTCCACAATTATCTCCACTTCATCACTGGCAGTGAGTATGCCGTCACTAACCGTAAATGTCATATCTGCAATACCATTCCAGTTTGAGAGCGGCTGCAGTTCCACGATAGTTCCGGAGATATCCACAAATATAAAAAACGGTCCTGCATATTCTATCTGCAGGTTATCACCGTCCACATCGCTGGCATAATCGCTGAAATCAAAACTGAATACTTCATCCTCGGCAAAAGTGAAATTATCCGGCAGCTCCAGCACAGGCGCATCATTTATTGGGAAGATAGTTACCTCAATTTCACCAGTAAGACTTTCTATCCCATCTGAAACATCTATTATGATCAAGCCGTCTCCATAATGATCTGCCGGGGGTATCAGGTTCACTGCTTCTGCCTGCCAGAGAAATTCGCAGCCAAAGTCACTGCTGAATATTATCTCCAGTGAATCTGCATCAGCATCATAAATATAATCATTTACCGCAAATTGATATACTTCATCTTCATTGAATAATATTTCTGCCGGAAAGTTAAGCACAGGAATATCATTCACAGGCTCCACATTCACTATCAGTGTATCAGTGTCTAAGGCTCTGCCGGAATTATCATTCACTGTCACATAAAGCTGTTCTGTTCCATAATAATCAGTGGTTCCGCTCAGATTAAGCAGAGTGCCTGCTATACTCACCAGTATCATTTGATTCCCGGTCACAGAAAGAGTAAATTCCTCATTATCTATATCAGTGATATACGGAGCACAATCAAGTGAAAAAATGCTATCCTCCTCAAAACTGATTTCCTCCGGTAAGTCAAGCTGAGGAGCATCATTTACCGGATTCACATTCACCACTACACTGTCAAAGGTCTCAAAACCCGCCATATTATCACTGATCACAAAACTGATCGCCTCTGTGCCACTCCAGTCTGCCGGAGCAGAAAAATTTACACTGTAATCTGTAATAACAACCACGATCTGCGCATTTCCGGCTGATGTAAGTGCCAGATCAAATCCTTCACTATTGAATATGTAGATCGAAAAATCACGATTGAGCTCCGTATCTTCGTCAAAACTGATTGTCTCCGGCAGAATAATATCCGGCAACTCACTGGGCTCAAGAACTTCTACGGTCATAGTACCGGTGGAAACCAGCTCGCTATCATCGGCACTGAAACTGAGCTCTTCGATTCCAAACCAGCCGGGTTCAGCCGAAAAAGTTACATTCAAACCGTTTATCTCTACAAAAATACTGTCATTTCCACTTACTGCCAGAGTCAGATCATCATTTTCAGGGTCAGAGATGTAACTAGAAAAGTTTTCTGTCAACTGGCTATAAGAATAAAAACTCAGTTCCGCAGGCAGGTTTAATATGGGGGCATCATTAACTGAGTTTACACTTATCAGCACCTGATCGCTGGCAATGGCGCGAATCTGTCCATCATTAACTGTGAACTGCAATTGCTCCTCACCCCACCAGTTTGCCGAAGCACTAAAAGTAACTTCCAGTTCGCTCATCTGAACGTTTATCTGCGAATTACCCGAAACCAGCAGGCTTAATTCATCTCCGTCAACATCACTCACATATTCACCGAAATCTATTACCAGCTGACTGTCTTCCGCAAAAGTGAATTCTACAGGCAGGTCTATCTGCGGAGCATCATTTACGGCATTAACTATCACCTGCAATGTATCAGTGTCTGAAGCCGAAGCTGCATCAGTAGCGGTTATCAGGATATATTCTTCACCATTCCAGTCTGCTTCTGCACTTAAAATCAGATAATTGCCCGTGATCGTGCAATTTACCTGATCTCCACCGCTATAGCTGTAGTTCAGGCTTTCACCATCAGGGTCACTGCTGTAATTATTTAGATTCACAATATGTTCTGTATCTTCATTAAAGGCTACTGCTGCTGGCAAATTTATCTGCGGTGCATCATTTACAGGTGTTACGATTACCATAAAGTTATCTGAATCCGCTGCTTCTCCATCACTGGCACTCAGCAGCAGGTTTTCCATGCCATTCCAGTTCAATTGCCCACTCAAAGTGAGCAGCATCCCATCTACGTACCACTGAATATGATAGTTATTACTGATTGTTATCTCCAGATCATCATTATCTATATCTGTAACATATTCAGTAAGATCAATTATCAGCTCCGTATCCTCAGCAAAAGAAAAAATATCACTGATAAACACCACCGGCAGATCATTTACAGCAGTCACAGTTACCTGCAAAGTATCCAGCGAAATGTTTTCGCCATCACTGGCGGAAAATACTAATTCACAAGAACCAAAATAATTGGCTGCCGGCACCAGCACGGCATGTCCCATAGAAATATTTACTTCCAGATCACCACTTTCCAGGCAGATAAACACCAGATAATTGCCCTCCGGGTCACTGGCATATGCATTAAGATTCAGATTATAATTGCTATCCTCAGCCCATTCGATTTCAGCTGGCAAACTCCATACCGGGGCAAGATTTTGATTGGGATCAGATATGGCATTGATTGGTAATAAGTTCGGAGGGTAGCCAATATCGCCGCCAGGAAGTGTATTTGTGGTGTAATTAACCACACATACCTGATCTTCACTGGCATCCCAGACAGCAAATTCCACCTCTTCTATTACATTGCCCTGAATGTTCATCGAGCATATAGCCTGCTCTTCAGATATGATCACTTCGCCTACTCCCCGGCATTCGCTGTCCACAAATGCTCCCACCTCATCTCCAGATACCGCCATCTCTCCGTCAATTGTCACCTGACAATAGGCTACTGTGGAATTTGTGTAAAATACTATAACCCAGGGTCTGGGAAAATCTGCCGCTAAAGTAATTACATATAATAGTATTAAAACCACAACTGCTCTTTTCATTTTCTTATCCTCAATATCTTATTTTAATAAATTTACTCTTCTAATATTCAGTCCACTGCTTTCCACTCTCTGAATACCAAATACATGCTCCAGCACATCATAAATACTGGCACCAGAAACTTTCTTTCGCAGACGGAGCATCACACCATCAATCTCCATCTCGCGGATAATGGTCTTCAAATCTACCACCTTCTCTTTTTGTTTGCGGATTCTGGTAAATTGCCATTGCTTTTCTGTCTGATATTCTCTTATTCTTGCCTGATAATAGTCAATATTTTTTCCCGGTAATTCCAAAATGATCACTTCATCCTGATAATATTCCATGGAACGCATGGCTTTTGTTACCGGATATGTCACGCTGCCCAGTTCCATTCCGGGCGGAAACACTCTCTCCAGTGCTTCATGCACATCAGACTTTGTTATCTCGCTGCCTTCCAGCTTCAAATCGATGTATTCGCATTCGCTGATCATGCCTAATGGCAAAGGTGGACCAAAACTTACCTGCGGATGCCTGTTAAATCCTTCGCTGTATATTATCGGCAAATTGCTGGCACGCACCAGTCGATAGGTCATTCTCAGCATGTCCAGATGACCTATATATCTCAAAACTTTGCCTTTCTCATAAAATACCCGGAAACTCTTTGTCGATTGCGGCTCTGACTTATCTGCCGCTATTGTCTGCTGTGGAAGGATCTCGCTATGATAGACTGGCTTCAATTCCGCGGTGCATAAACCGCAGCCTGTACATTCATCACGGCAATCGCCTGTTGTTTCCCCTGCAGCAGCTTTTTTGTATTCATCAGCCAGATATTGCCTGCTCACTCCAATCGAGATGTAATCCCAGGGCAGAGCAGCATCTCTATCTATTTCCCGCAGATAGTCTGCTATGCTCACACCGCTGTCAATTTCTGCCTGCTGCCATTTCGCATAATCAAAGTATTCATACCAGCCGTCATAAATAGCGTCCCGCTTATAGGCGGCATACAGCAGCCTGCCTGCTTGCCTGTCACCTCTGCCCAGCACGCATTCCACTGCCTGATACTCCAGAGTGTGATATTTTAATTTCACAAATTTATGGTGAATGAGAGCACTTTTCAGATATTGCACTTTTTCCAGCAGCAATTCACGGCTTTCAGCTTTTGCCCATTGAAAGGGGGTGAATGGCTTAGGCACAAAAGGCGAAACGGCAATATTGATCTGCAATTTTCTGCCAGCAACAGCAATGATTTTTTCCACCAGTTCCACAATACCCTTTATATCGCTCCATTCCTCAAAAGGCAGGCCGATCATAAAATAGAGTTTTATCACACGCCAGCCATTGCTTAAAGCTACTTTGACACCTTCCAGTATCTCTGTTTCACTGATGTTTTTATTGATTATATCCCGTAAACGCTGACTCCCGGCTTCCGGTGCTATGGTGATACTCTTCTGCTGCATGTCATTCATCAAACCCGTTAGCGTTTCATCCAGACTGTCCACCCGCAATGATGGTAAAGATAGCTTGGTCTGCCGGCAGCCTGTTAAATCAGCCAGTTGCACCAGCAACGGGCGGATCATTGTATAATCACTGGATGAAAGAGATGTGAGTGCCACTTCTTCCCAGCCATTTTTCTCCACTTCGCTTTGTATCAGTTTCTTGACCAGTTCCGGGGATTTCTCACGTACCGGACGATAGAAGAAGCCGGCATGACAAAAGCGGCAGCCTCTGCCGCAACCCCGCATGATCTCTGCCACAAACCTGTCATGGGTAGGCTGCACCCAGGGCACGATCTGATTATCCGCCTGGGTATTCTCATTATCAAAATCCATATACTTCCGTGCTTTTATCCTGCCCTGCGATTTATCATAATACTCAGGAACATAAACACCTTCTATTCTGCCTAATGCCTGCAGCCGCTCTGCCCTGCTGCCTGCTTTATTATCCCGCAGACAGTTCTTGATCTCCAGTATGGCTTCTTCCCCATCACCTATCAAAAAGGCATCTATAAATTCTGCTAAGGGCTCAGGATTGCTGCCGCAAGGTCCACCTGCTATCACCAGCGGCTCATTTTCCGCTCTGTCTGCTCGGAATATGCCTATTCCTCCCAGTTCCAGTATATAGAGAATATTAGTGTAAGTGAGTTCGCTTTGCAATGTGAAACCCAATACATCAAAATCTCTAATCGCTGCTTGAGATTCCAGTGCCGGTAATAATATATTTTCTCTTCGTAGCTCTCTGCCCAGGTCGGGCCAGGGAGCATAAACCCGGTCAGCTACTGTATCGGCTTCCTTATTTAATATGGAGTATAATATCTTGATCCCCTGATGCGAAAAACCCACTTCATAAACATCAGGATAGGCAAAACAGAAACAGATTTTCTCTTCCGAAGGCTGCTTATGGCAGGCATTCACCTCCGAATCAGTATATCGCCCTGGTTTCTCTACCCGTTCCAGTAGATGATCATAGCTGATTTTCTGATAGCGCATTATTCTTTCACATTAAAAGGTGAATCTTTGCTCTTAAATAAGTATTTATCGGCATAATCCGTACTATCCCGCAATGCTGAAATGTCTATCTGAACGGCTTTCACTGCCTCCAGATCTGCTTTGTCAGCTTGATCTTTGGACTTTTCACCCTCCAGACTGTCATAAAGACTGAGGGTGTTTTTCTGGGGAAGCTTCAAAATGTCTGCCTTCTCCGCCTTGATGATTTCTGCTTTGCCCCGAAAAGGAAAAGCAAGGTCCCCATTTTTATAAAGCTTGGTTATCACCATTGTGAGTACCACTATTAAGATAACTAGAAGCAGGATTGAAAACAGACTGGTTGGTATCATAAATTTCTTGGGTTGCTGCTCCCGCTTATATAATGTCCGGGGTATGGGCTTCACATATCTGCTGTTGAACATATGCAAAACCAGCTTATCATTGGCTCCCAACGCTTTGGCATAGCTAATGGTCATCACCTTGGCATAGCCCAGTCCGCCCATATCATCAAATTTGTCATTCTCTACATCAGCCAGATACCTCTCGCTGATACAGGTCATCTTCGACAGCTTACTGAACGTCAGTCCCTTTTCTTCCCGGACTGATTTCAAATATTGCCCGATGCTCTTCTCTGTCTTGATTTCTTTTTCTTCCATCATTTTCCTCTATTCCATTATCTGATTATTTACTATCGCCAGTCCACAGGCTATTCCTGCCACATCCCACACCAGATCTTCCCAGCTCCACTTTTCTTTCTGCACAAATAAGTCAAATCCTTCTTTTCCCAGTCCAATGCTGAAAGTTATACCCGTTCCCAGCAAAAAACTATTATCCCGGCTTTCACCTAATAAATCATTACTCCCGCCGCAGGTATAGCAGGTCAAAAACATACTGGTGCTGAAATGCGCCACTTTATCTCTGCCCAGCCAGTCATTGCCATACAGCAAACTGCCTGCCAAAAGCATGATAAGTATTAATATCTTAAATTTCAATATTACCTCGAAAAACTTCCTGCACTTCACCCGTTAAATAAAGCTCGTCATCGCCCATGGTCACCAGCACTTCTCCTCCTGGCATCAGCACCCGTATCTCATCACCCATCACCTTACCTTCCTGACGGCAGGTATAGGCAGCTGCCACTGCTCCGGAACCGCAGGCAAGCGTGAATCCGCTGCCCAGCTCATATACTTTCATTGTCACTGAATCTGCCCCGCTTATTTCCACAAACTCACGGTTGACATCTTTCTTATCAAGCTCATTCTCCTGCTCGCTTATTTCTGCCGGCAAGTCTAATTCGCTTAGCCTGTCTACAATTTTCACCAGGTGCCTGTTCCCCACATCCACCAGATATAGAGAATCGTTATCTATGTGTATTTCGTCATACTGCATCACATTCCCCATCCCCACTTTCACCTGTCCGCTCGCTTTATCCAGCCAACCCCGGCGTAACCCGCTATCTGTAAGTATGCTGTATTCCGCCTGCTCCTTCGCCTGCGCCAATAAATAAACCACTGATCTCAGTGCACTGCCACAAATAGCGCCCCGGCTGCCATCGGCATTATACATCTCCATTCGCACATCTGCTTCAGTACTATCGGTCAAAAACACTACTCCATCACTGCCTATCCCAAAATGACGGTCACTCAGCTTCACCACAATTTCCTTGATGTCGCCCGGTTCAAAACTGCTCGTCCGCCGGTCTATATAGATATAATCATTGCCCTGAGCAGTGATTTTTATAAATTCAAGTTTCATACCTCTTCCCCGCTTCGGATCACTTCTCCAAATTCAAATACACCTTCACGCTGCATCAGCCAGCTCGCTGCCAGCAGAGCACCTGCTGCCAGACCTTTTCGATTACGGGCTGTATGACGCAATTCTATGCTGTCATAAACACTATCAAAACCTATCCGGTGCTCACCCGGTATCTCGCCTCCTCGCACACTGGCAAATTGAAGCTCATCTTCTGCTTTTACCCGCTGCAAACTCTCAAATATCACCTTATTCTTTGCCGGTAATTCCTCCAGCAGTATAGCTGCCAGATTCCTGGCTGTGCCCGAAGGACTGTCCTTTTTATATCTATGATGCAATTCATAGCCATATACATCATAATCAGCATAATCCTTCATTATCTGAGCAGCCTGGCGCACTATCTCATAAAATAAATTCATCCCTATTGAGAAATTTGAGCCATATACAACGCTGCCATTCAACTGCCCGGCAAGTTCTTTCACTGCCTCCAATTGCTCCTGCCAGCCTGTAGTGCCACTCACCACTTTCACACCCAGTTCCATACATCTGCAAATATTGGCATAAGCAGAACCTGGCTGCGTAAATTCTATTGCTATCTCTGCACCCTTTATATCTTCACGGCAAATGCTGGTGCCCAGTTGAGGGTCTATCCTGCTCACTACTTCAAAGCCATGATCTGCTGCCATACTCTCTATCATTCTGCCCATCTGTCCATATCCGATCAGCGCCAGTTTTATCATTTTCCGCTCCATAACTCCACTACATTTTTCAGCCATTCTCCGCCCCGCTGCAAATCATCAAGCAAGATATATTCCTTAGTTGAATGAATCTTCTGCATTCCAGTTCCTACTACTATCGCCTGCAATCCACTGCCAAAAAATACATTGGCATCACTACCCCCTCCACTCATAGCTAATTCCTGCTCCACTCCTGCCTGACGGAAAGCGGCTTCACTTATTTTCACCAGTTCGTCATCCTCATCTATCTGCAAAGATTGAAAATTAAGCTTCAACTCAAATTCCAGTCCGCAGTCATATTCCTTAGCTGTCTGCTCAAATATATGTCTCACCCGTTGCGAAAGTGCCTCAAATTTCATCTCATTATGACTTCTGATCTCCCCTGCTATTTCAGTCTCTTCGCACACTATATTAGTAGCTCTGCCACCATTGATTTTTCCTGTATTCATAGTTGTCAAATCATCAATTCTGCCATCCGGCAGGGCAAGTACAGCAGCCGCTGCCGCCCGGATGGAATTGATCCCCTTTTCCGGTTCAATTCCCGCATGGGCACCCTTGCCGATCAACTTCGCTTTCCAGCCTGCCAGCGAAGGTGATACCCTCACAACCTCGCCCAGTTTATTACCATCTAAAGCAAAACCGCGCTTGCTTTTCAATTTCTCCATATCAAGAGCTTTAGCTCCCAATAGTCCTATCTCTTCACAGACTGTAAACACTATCTCCAAGGGAGCATGAGCAGCTCCACTTTCCACATATTCTGCTATCACAGCCAGTATCATGGCAATTCCACTCTTATCATCTGCACCCAGTATTGTATTCCCCGCTGATCGTATCAGGTTGCCATCTATCACCGGCACCACACCTTTCCCTGGGATCACTGTATCCACATGAGCACATAAAAATAAAGGCTCCTTATCAGGATCTCCTGCCAGCCAGCCAATCAGATTACCACTTTCGCCACCAGTGGACTCCGCAGCATTATCAATATATGTCTCCAAACCCAGACGCTCCAGTTCACCCTGCAAATAGGCTATCACAGCTCCTTCACAAAGCGATTCGCTGTCTATCTGCACCAGCTCCAGAAAATAATCCAATACTTTTTTACTCATTCAGATTTCCTTGTACTTTCTCAAGCATCACTTTCCCTGTCCCTTCTCTAATGTCAAGCTCAAATCCACAATTTCTCATTATTAGTGAGATGGAAGATGTGAACAGTGAACAGTGAACAGTGAACTGTGAATAGTGAGACGGGAGTCGGGAGAAGACTGCGTACCCAGACCATCCCTGGTCTGATTACATTCCTATTAACCACTAACTATTAACCCAATAACTATTAACCACTATTCACCTTTAAAAAATCCATTTAATTCTTTCGCGGCATTCGCGGCTTCTTGATGAGCCGTAGCTTGTGGAGGCTATTCGCGGTTAAATAATCTTACGTTACATTTCTTTGCCCCCACCTTAACATTCTTCCGTGTATTCTGTGTGTTCCGTGGTTAATAGTCTTACATTAATCCTGTAAATGTCTTCAATCCTGCAAATCCTGATTCAGAAGATTAGTAATAAAATAATTGACGGATAATGTGATACTTTTGATAATGTTAGATAAATAATATCAGAAATGAAATGAGGGATTATGAAAAAGATTTTTATTATATTTATATTGTTTTTAGCAGTTTATATGTTCGGCAGCCAGTTTCAGATTTTGCAGGAGCCGGTGGAGGTGACTATGCATGCCGGGTTTGTGAATCTGCCGGAAAAAGACAGGTATGATATCAATGGCGATCTTTGCGGGATGCTGATAGTACGGACGGGGATTGAGGATATGAATATTGATAGCCCCATGCGGCATCGGCAGATCAATAAAGCAGGAGAATACTGGGTGGTGCTTTCACCGGGAACTGCTTATGTGGATTTGAAGAAGGTGGATTATGCTACTCTCATGGTAAATTTTCGGCAGTCTATCAATAGGATAGAATCCGGTAAAGTTTATGAGATGATAATTGATGGGGATGGGGGAATGTCAGAGATTCCTGTGATGATCACCTGCAATCAGTCGGGAGTAGAAGTTCTGGTTGATGGTGAGGTAGTGGGAAAGACAGAAAATAAAATGCTGACGGTTAATCTCAAATCAGGTGAACGTGAAATTACAGTAAGCAAAGAGGGATTTGCTTCACAGACAATAGCAGAAGATGTTTCTCTGGAAAACAACTCATTTGATTTTCAGCTTGTTCCGGCAATGCCGGCTGCAGTTAAAATTACAACTACACCGGAAGGTGCAACAATCTATATTGATGACTTGAAATTTGGAGAATCTCCTAAAAGTAGTTTCTTTGATGCAGGAACATACCCAATACGCATAGAAAAAGAAAACTATGAGACGATTAATGATCAGATCACAATCATTGAACCCGAAACCGAAAAGAACTATGAATTAGTGGATATACGTGCAACTCTTACAGTAATAACTTATGCCAATGCCACAGTGAAATTTAATGGGGAGAGTTACAAAGGTGGAATTAATAAACTTTTTATGCAGCCCCAAACGATTAATTTTAAAGTAGAACAAGAATTTTGCGAGACGATAGAAAAGGCCTATCCATTAAAGAAAGGGGAGAACAAGACATTTGAGCTTTTTCCAGAGGATATTTCCGCAAGTCTGACAGTGAAAACATATGCCAACGCAACTGTGAAAATTAATGGGAAAAGTTATAAAGGTGGATTTGCCAGCAAAAAATTTATTCCTTAAGTATTAAATATTACTGTAGAAATGCCAAAAGCAGAGTCAATAAACAGAGTGATTACTCTTAAATCCAAAGCTGATGAGACAATAGAAATATTCCCAGAAGTGCAATATGGTACTATTCAGGTGATGTGTATTCCCACAGATGCAAAGATTAATCTTTTGGGAGACGCAGGTGAGTTATATACCGCCGATGGCAGAGAAACTTTTACAGAAGTTCCGGTGGGAAATTATGTACTGACTGTAAGTGCAGATAATCACAAAACTCATAAAGAGAATATTAGCTTGTCTGCCGATGATACAGTAGTAAGGCAAATAACTCTGGATGAAGGAAGTGATGTACCTGATAATATGGTCTTTGTGGAAGGTGGTACTTTTCAGATGGGAAGTAATGATGGTCATGACAATGAAAAGCCGGTGCATAGCGTGACTTTAAGTGATTTTTATATTGGAATACATGAGGTGACGCAAGGGGAATATGAAGAGGTAATGGGCAAAAATCCTTCTTATTTTAAAATTTCAGGTGTTAATGCACCGGTAGAGAAAGTAAGCTGGTATGATGTGGTGAATTATTGTAATAAATTAAGCGATCAAGATGGCTTGCAGCGCTGCTATTCTCGCAAATTCTTAATATTTTTTAAATGTGACTTTTCTGCCAATGGTTACAGATTGCCCACAGAGGCGGAATGGGAGTTTGCTGCACGTGGTGGAAATAAAAGCAAGGGGTATAAATATTCAGGAAGCAATGATATTGGCAGTGTTGCATGGTATTCGAGTAACTCGGGTAGTAAAACACATAGTGTTGGTAGTAAGCAGGCTAATGAAATAGGAATTTATGATATGAATGGCAGCGTATATGAATGGTGCTGGGACAGGTATAAATATAATTATAGCAGTAGTGAACAGACTAACCCTAAGGGTCCATTTATGGGTGATGGCCGTGTGGTTCGGGGTGGTAGCTGGAGCAACGATGCCAGAGACTGTCATGTGACTTACCGCGGTTACTTCGAGCATAGTAAGAGCATTGTCAATTTGGGCTTCCGCCTTGTTCGCAGTTCAAAATGAATAGTAGTGAACACTGAATAGTGGTGCGCCAAGAAGCGTTGATAGGTTAGTTGGTGAAAGTCCAATCCGGCTAATTTCCTATTCAGCCGGAAGTGAAGGAGACGGCTGCAGCCGTAAGGCACAGATCGAAGCTCTCCTAAGCAGCAGGTAAGCTGTAACGAAAGTGAACAGGTTTAGCCTCGTTATTAAAACACAGTCGGTCAGTCTTTCACTTATGATGAAACCGGTAATCTAATGGGAAGTAATAGGAAAAAGCACCATTAGAGGCTGTCGGGGTTTTAACTGATTGCGTGCCTGTAAAATGTCATTTGATGAACTTGGGAGCTCCTGCGTTTCAAGGACGGCAACCCTAAACGGTCATCTATAAGGGTAACCGAAGTGATGACTGGATGTGCAGGAAGTCGGAGGTGTCCATAGTAGTGCTTGATGTTTGATTAGCATAAATCATTCGTAGCGAAGGGACATTACTTCAAAGAAATTTACGAGAAAGAGAGGTAATTTGTGATTGATGAAAGAAATCTGGAAAGCAAGCGACGTCAGGATATGACTGATGAGGAACGACTGCGTCTTTTTTCAGCGTAAATTATATCGAAAAGCCAAGCAGGAAAGCGAATTTTGCTTTTATATGCTCTATGACAAATTAACAGTTGGATACTTAATGCGTGAAGCGTGGAAACGGGTAAAAGCCAATGGTGGTGCAGCCGGTTATGACGAGCTGAAGATATCTGATGTTATTAAGTATGGAGTTGAGAAGTATCTATCGGAAATAGCAGAAGAATTGAGAACCAAAACCTACAAACCGCAACCTGTTCTAAGAGTGTTTATTCCAAAAGCAAACGGTAAGCTGAGACCGTTGGGAATACCAACCGTCAAAGATAGAATAGTGCAGATGTGCTGTAAAATGGTTATAGAGCCAATATTCGAAGCCGATTTTGAGGACTGCTCATTCGGATTTCGTCCTAAACGCTCTGCCCATGATGCCATAACTGTCATCAGCGATAACCTGAAACAAGGTAAAGTTCAGGTTTATGATGCTGACCTCAGTGGTTACTTTGACAACATTCCTCATGATAAGCTAATGATACTGGTTGAGCAGCGTATATCGGATAGCAGAATATTGAAATTGCTCCGAATGTGGCTCAAAGCACCAGTATATGAGGAAAAACAATTTAAGAAGAACAGTAAAGGTACTCCACAAGGTGGAGTTATCTCTCCTCTACTTGCTAATATCTACCTGAATCTGGTAGATAAAGCTGTAAAGAGGAAGGATGGTGTATTCCAGAAGTACAAGATAGATATTGTCAGGTATGCCGATGATTTCATATTGATGGGATATCGTATGCCCGCAGAATGTATGAATTACCTACATACTATCTTGGAAAGGATGGAACTGACTATCAATACGGACAAAACACACCTTCTGAATGCAAGGCAAGAGCCATTTAATTTCTTGGGCTTTACATTTAGGTATGTATGGAGTTCCTACAATAAAAACAAGAAGTGGCTCAGGATTTCACCAACTAAAAAGAGTATAATTAATATACGTCAAAAAGTGGGTGACTATCTACGATACAATGGTAGGAAAAATCCGTATGCAGTTTCTAAGGGACTAAATTCTATAATGCGGGGATGGTTGAATTATATCATCATTCCAGGAGTAAGCTATTCCAATGGAGGGAGATTCAAGCTTGAAAATTATCTCTGGGACAGACTCAGGATATACTACAAGCGTAAAAGTCAGCGAGTTGGTAAGCTCTATCGCCGTGGAGCTTTTGAGGTTTTAACCAAGAGATATGGTTTAATTGACCCAATAATTTACAAGCTTGTTGACAGCCGCGAATGCTTTCGATGAACTTTGTCGGTAAGCCGTGTGCGGAACACCGCATGCACGGTTTGATGAGGGGGGCAGGCGATGGAATCGCCTGAGCCTGTCTCTACTCTACAGTCGGGAGACGGGAGACGGGAGACGGGAGACGGGAGACGGGGAGAAGTGTGCGTACCCAGACCATCCCTGGTCTGATTACATTACATTGAATTTTACATTTTCAATTTTCAATTTTCAATTTTCAATTACTATCTCCCTGGTCTGATTACATACCCTAAATCCATCAGTCAAAGTCGCTCAAAACTCCTGCCCCGAGTACGAAGAAGTCTTGTTCTCACATTACATTACATTCTTTCGCGGTTTTAGCGGCTTTCGCGGTTAAATAACTCTTACATTACATTACATTATCCCCGAGTCACGAGTTCCGAGTCTCAAGTCACGGTTAAATAATTCTCACATTACATTCCTCTGCGTTCTCTTCGTTCTCTGTTCTCTGTGACTCTGTGGTAAAAAGTTCCCTCCGTCCCCCAAATTAATCTTTTTTCTCAGACATACCATCCCCATCATCTTCCCATTTTCAAAAAGTCAAGAAGTCAAGAAGTCAAGAAGTCCCCCTTCGCTCCCTCGCCCCCTCACTCCCTCACCCCTTCGCCCCCTCCCCTCTTCAATTTTCAATTTTCAATTTTACATTTTCAATTACTCCCCTCCCCCCTAAGTCTAAAACAACAAAAATCCCGGAATTTTATCCTTCACAAGATAACAGGTAATGACGCAATCTCTGACCAGGTAAGTAAATAAGATTTTTTAAAATAGGAGGTTATTATGAAAACCAGACAAGACCCTTTCTCCTACTCCCCCAAAGAACAGTCTTTAGTGGGTATCAAACCTGACCTGGCTGAAACTGATAATTTACCAGACAATAATCACTTCCATGATCTACTCGCAGAATCAGGCTTAGAAGTTAATGAAAATGGCATATATCAGGCTCATAAAACAGGGATTATCAATATCTCCAATTTCTCAAATATCGAGTACCTGTTCAATAAAGTGCAGGACAACCAGAAATTCCGCTTCATTAAAATTAATGACACTATCTTTAAGATCACACCGGAACACCTGGTGAATCGTAATGATCTTCGCAAACTGCTGCTTATCTCTAATTATGACCTGTCCTGCTCAAATCGAATATTCCATAAACTGGTTAATGTCATCATTAAAATGGATAATGGTAAGATCATCAACGATACAACGGGCTATGGCAGAGTTGCCGACCATATTTATAACTTTGGTAATAAGATCCTGGTCAATAATGAGCTTCGCGATTTTATGCCTGCTGTCTGGCTCGGAAAAAAAGGCTATTACCTTAATGAAACTGATATGCTGCATATTTCTCCAAGCCCTTGCAAACCCTCGCAAGTATGGGATACTTTTTATAAATTATATGGTATGCAGGCTGTTTTGATCATTGGCTTTGCCGTTGCCTCTCTTTTCTTCCAGGAATATATGAAAAAAGAAAAAAAGTTCCCCCTGCTCTATATCAAAGCCGGCTCCGGCAGAGGTAAAACCGGACTCACAGAACTTATTGAAAATCTATATGGCATCAAACACCCTTTCTCCAACGTTAATTGTTCAAGCAATTCCACTAAAATCGGCATCGAAAATAAATCCATACTCCTCAACAACCTGCCGCTCATTCTTAATGAATTAACCGAAAAAGAATTCGAATTCATTAAAAGCAGATACGATGGACAAGGTTCCGTGAAATACAGCGATTTTAAACCGGGTAATATCTCCGAAAGATCTGTAAATGGTCCCACTATTATCACTACTGTCGTGAACCCCCGCGATAAACAGGTTATCAGCCGCTGCGTCTTTATTGATCTTAATGAAATTGATATGAATAAAACTGCCTTTGATCATGCCAGATATCTCTCTAAAAAATTCTCCTCATTTGCCTGCACTGTCCTTAAAAATATCTCTGTTAATGATATCATCACTAAAAT
>JAIPGP010000125.1 GCA_021735645.1 Candidatus Cloacimonadota bacterium | reverse complement strand
CATAGTACCCAATACTGATATTATCGTTATTAAATTAGATGTCACCGGAGATACACTTTGGACTTACAGGAAAGATGGCAGCGGAGATTCAGATAGCGGTAATTGGATTATTGAAAACAGTGAAAACAATTTGTTAGTAATGGGCAAAATACGTATGCCTTCCACTTATGGTTATCTGAATCTTCTTAATCTTGATGGTAGTATTATCTGGGAAGAGATTGTTGGAGATAATAATATATGGTATGAACATTTTTATGCGATTGATTTACCTGAATGTAATAGTTTTTTGTTAAGCACTGCTTATAGAGTTTATAAGTGTGATTATTACTATAATATAGAATGGATTTCGGGAAACTTACTACCCTGGTTTCAAAAGATAAATAACGAATATATTTTTTATATCGGGGGAATAGATGGAGTGCATCTTAGGAAAACAGACAATTCTGTTGTTGAAATAGATGACAGTTGCATTACAAGTATCCAAAAATTGTATTGTTATCCTAATCCTTTTAATCCGGAGGTTACGATATCATTTACAGCTTCTGAATTTATTGAAAATGCTTTTATTAATATTTATAATGCTAAAGGGCAGCGGGTACGTGAATTAAGGATTATGGGTAAAGAATTAGGGACTAATTCGGTTGTCTGGGATGGTTGTGATGACAGGGGTATCAGAATGGCATCAGGGATATATTTTGTTACTTTAAACTTGAATGGGAAAACTCTGGATTTTAAGAAAATAACTATGATTAAATAACAGGAGGAGGAAGAGGATTAAGGATTAAGAATTAAGAATTAAGGATTGGATTTAGCAGGAATGCAGTTAATTTAAGTGGCTTAGTTAGTTAGAATGAGAGAATCAGAAAATATAGGAATATATTTGACAGATAATTAAAAAATTAGATAATGTGTATTAGACGAAATGAAATAATATTTTTAATAAGTGGAGGTTACTATGGATATACGGACAGGTCTGGTTGTGATGTTATTACTTTGTTTGTCAGTGGCTGTATGGGGTCAGGAATCCTGGGTGCATACTTATGATCCATTTTATGAATCAATCTTTACTGTGGAAGATGTGGTGATCATGAGTGATGGAGGATATGCTGTAAACGGAACATGTCTTGACACCGAGACAACCATTGGCTGGGGCTTTGTGATTAAAACTGATGCTGAGGGCAATCTGCTCTGGGCAAAAAAGGATACAGTAAGTTTCCAATTTGAAAATGAATCAAAAGCAATCGTAAAAACAGAAGATGGGGGAATTATCTCATCCTCATATCATTATCTGAGCGGAAATGTTTTGATTAAAAGAAATTCTGACGGTAATAGAGAATGGGCTTATTTATATAATGATGTGAGCATAACGTCAATGGATAATACTTACGATAATAATTATATTGCTTCCGGATATCAGGGAGTCAATAATATTAGTTATGCTATGATTCTAAAAATATCTGAGAACGGAGGAATAATCTGGTCAAATAATTTTGACTTTGAAAACTGTCTATGGTCAGCAAGCTATGCAATAATATCATCAAATGATGGGGGTTATCTTCTAACGGGAAAAGTAAGATATGAAGAGGCAGTGGAGGCAGTATTAGTAATAAAAACCGATGCCAATGGAGATTCTCTCTGGACAAGGATCTTAGATGTGACATTATTAAGGGGTAGAGGATATACTATAGAAGAAACGGTAGAAGGGGATATTTTAGTTGGTGGACGCGGAATTTCGGAAGATTTAACCGGCTTTTTATGGAAATTGGATAGTGAGGGCAATACAATCTGGCTGGAATCAGGAATTGATAGCTGTGGTAATTCTATCACTTCATTGGTAAAATCAAATGACGGCTCAATTATTTCTATATTCAAAGAATCAATGTATTATGACAATCTGCGCAAATTTGACAGCGATTATAATGTTGAATGGACAAATCCTTTACCCTATTATAGTGGTGTAGGAGATAAAGCAGTGAGAATTACGTCTGAGGATAATATTGTAGTTGCCCTATGTAATTCATTCGAATCAGCTATAGGATTAACTAAACTTAATCCTGATGGTACTGAAATAAATGAAGATATAATAATACAGACCCAACCGGTTATGACAGCTTATCCCAATCCGTTTAATCCGGACATTAACTTGTCTTTTATTATAGAAAATAATAGCAATCCAATAGTAAATATCTTCAACAGCAAGGGACAGCGTATTCGCAAATTGAAAATTGATCCCGCTTCATATACTTATGACAGGATAAGAAATGTAAAATGTAAAATTAATTCGGTTGTCTGGGATGGTTGTGATGAAACCGGCAAAAGGATGGCATCCGGAGTATATTTTGTTCAATTACAGACTGATAATAAAGTTTTGGATATAAAGAAAATAACTTTAATTAAATAAGGAGGGTTAAGAGATGAAAAGATTAATTTTTATTTTTGCTTTAACATTTGCAGTTATTTCATTGTGTCATGGATACTTAGACAGAACTAAGACAATGAACTATACTATTTTTGGAAATCTATTTGATGCAATTGCTGATACTACTGAATACGATGCCGTGATGCGGAATTATTGGGAAATATGGAAGGAATCTGCTAATCCAAGTCCTACATCACGCTATGAAGACGAAGGGAGAGGTGACAGAGCAGATTATGATCCGATAAATAATGCAAATACTTTTGCAATAAACTCAATCATCGGTGCACTTGGTGTTGATATGCTACCTGAGGATGCAGGACCATATCTCTCTAATGCCCACGATTATCTTTTAGATTCTGGTTATCTCTACTACCTGAAACTTTTTAGCACTGGTCCTGGAGATGGATCAGTATTTGGGCAGGATAATGATGGGGATGATATATGGGAAGATGGAGAATTTTCTGGTGGAGCCTGGCGGGATTGTCTTGTTTACGGTACTCTTTTAAATGACGTTTCCTTGATAGTGGATATGTCGTATTATTATGACAATCCGAATTATACGAATAGTCAGGATTTATTATTAGCTAAGCTTGATACATTAGCAGGCTGGGCTTATGAATTACTTTTACAGCCGGACGGTGAATTTAACGGAACAACAGCATACTGTGACTGTGATATTGATGATTATCCTCCTTCACTGTATACAGGCTCTCATAATGGCAGGATCCGGTTAGCCGGGGCATTAGGCTATGCCGGATGTGTGCTAAATAATAGTGATTATATAGCCGCAGCGGCACACGATCTTTTTGACCGGGAATTACCTGGTAATAAAGAAGGTTTTCTGGAATTTACGACGACCAGCAGTGGGTTATATTGTGAAGGTATTGATTATACAGAATACGCATTTAGCGGGTTAGCCAGATTCTTTACTGCATTGAAAAGAATGGGTGGTACTAACTACTTTGAGAATTGTATTGTGCAGGACGTATATGAAAACAGCCTTGAACTGTTTTCACCGGTAATATCAAATATAGCCTTTGGTGATGTTCATGTGAGCTACATACGCGCTACTGGTCCGATATATAGGCTCCACAATATATTTACGGAAGCATTCACCTACTATTATCAATCTCCTGCATCTAAAACTGAAGCCCGGGAACATATAAAATGGTTATTAAATTCTTATAGGAATTATATAGGATATCCATCATCAACAGATCCATTCTATCATTATACTCCCAACAGCAATACAAATAAACTATTTGTTTATGAAACTGACTCGGCAAGGATATTAGACGGGGCAGGGAGTACACCCCCCTCGCATATAGCGGACGGAATCTATTCAAACGAAGAATTAACAATATTACGTCCGCCGGTTATAGATTATGCAGAATACAAGGACAGTCCGGTGATGTATATAAATCATGAGAATTCCCTTGGCTATTCCGGGCACAACCATTCTGACCAATCAAGTTTTATTCTCTATTACAAAGAAAAGCAGTTATTGATAGATCCGGGCTATAGACCAAGCAGAAAAAACAACAGTATCGCGAAAGAATGGTTAGCTTCTCCTTTTGCTCATAATTTGATCATGGTGAATCCTTATGATGATAATTATGGTAATAGTACTAGTCCTGCAGCAGGCGAAACATATAGCGAAGAGGAAGAATTAAACCTTGATTACCGGGATTTATTTACAGAATATGATAAATGGAATGACGCTGGTGACGATGATCCCAATGAAGTAGTTTTTTTGTACACAAGTTTTGAACCTATAGGAGATACGGGTGATTTTATTGATACTACACCTTTGAACCCTGCCCATAAAAACTATCTTTACAATACTGATAATATTGCCCATTTGCAGATTGAACTGGATTATGATCATCCGAAAGATGATTATCCGCAAGATCTGAGAAGTGATGAAATAAATCTGAAGAGGAATTTTTATTCCTTTGATTTAGACTCGGATTATCCGTGTTTTATAATTTATGATGATCTAACCAGTTCCGATACTACTATAACCAATCAATTTATGAACCAGTTGCATTTTGCCTTATACCCCACACCGGGAAATGAGGAATTAGAAAATGATCCTGATGAGATAAATGATCCTTCCTTAGTTAATGGTAAATTCACATATAAATATTATGACAGCAGCGTATATCTTCATGGGGCGATGGGTAATATCGGAAGTGCCGAGTATTCTATTCGCGATACCCTGCCACAAGGATTATGTGATAATATGAATGATCTAGACTGGGATGCAAATTTCGATCCGCCACAATGGGCGCATAAATGTATGCGCACAAAAGTAAACTCGGTAGGAGATGAGGCATATCTGACATTTTTGCATCCTTCGGAGAGTGAAAGCGATTCTAGTCGAATTGAGATGGTTGTGAATCATGATGATGGATATGGAGTGAAATATGATCTGGACCCAAGTGATGATTATAAATCTTATGCAGCAGTAAATTCTGGCGAATCTTTTGAATTTTCACAATATAGTTTACAATTTGAAACTTCGGCTGATTTCTTTCTGGTGGAAGCCAATTCAAATTTTACTTACATTAGAAAACTGATTATTAATGGAGACAACTATATCAGAGCAAGAGATCAAATATCACGGTTTACAGCCGTAGATATCTATGAATCCGATTATGAAGCGGAAGAGATAATGGCGGAATGGGAAAATGGGGAATTACATGTAACCCACAAAACCGAAGAAAACGATTATCCTAAATATAGAATCCTTCGTTGTGAAGTAGCACCAGAGAATATATTCTCCAAAACAGAATATGGAGCATTGATTAATCCACGCGGTACCATAGAGGATAATATCAACTATCTTGCTTATGATGAAGATTATTTTTATGTAAATTATGAATATTCCGATCTTTTAGCAGCAGGATTATTATCAGAAAATCTGGTGATTCATCATGGTATCATAAGTGGAGTTACGATAACTGACACAGTAGTTGCAGGCAGAGGAAATGTGATTTTGTCAGGGACAGTAACGCTCGACAATGGTGCAGAATTGAAACTATTATCCGGAGCGAGTCCCCTCTTCAACAGTGATTTGAAGCTTATTGTAAATGGAGCATTAACTGCTGTAGGTGAAGAAGGTAATGAAATTGAAATTGATAAATATGGCAATGATAATTGGAACAATATCACGATCAATTTAGTTGGAGCAGCAGAATTGGAATATTGTATTCTTAGAAATTCAGAGTATCCACTTAAAGGTAGTGGCAGTTTTAGTGTGAAGAACTGTGAATTTGCTGATTGCGACCACGGAATATATCTATCCAAACCCGTAAGTTTTGATATAGATAGCACCTATATTCATGATTGCGGCATTTATGGTATCTTATTAATGGATAGTCATTTAGCTGCCGGATCAGGGGAAATGGAGCATTTAGAAGTGAATGATAATCAGTATGGACTCTGGTTTTATAATGCAACAGCGAATGTGGATAGCGTAAATATATGCGCCAATCTATATACCGGTTTGCTTGCTCAGCGCTCTTCAAATCCCATAATCAGTCATTCCACAATCAGTGATACCTATCAATCAAACACAGAATATCCTGAGATTAAGATCAGTGGAGCTTCATATCCGGTATTGGATTGCGGACACAATAACATAATATTTGGCAGTGGGTATTCCATCTATTCTCTGGATTCGGAATTTTCGGATTATGATTGCCGCGAGCTTTGGTGGGGAACAACAAATACGGTATCCATTTATCAGTCTTTCTATCCTACATTATTTGCGCGGGAAGTGGACTATCTACCGATAGCCTCAACAGCCTGGATCGGTTATAACCCATTTTCCAGAACAGGATTGTTTTATGAGGGTTTAGCAGCAGAATCAACCGGAGATTATGAGGAAGCAATAGAAACTTATCAGGAATGTATAGAGTCTTCTCCTGATAGCCTGGAAGCAATGTGGTCTTTGAACAGATTATCAAACTGTGCTGAAGATGAAGCTGATTATCTTGCTTTGCAGAATTATTATGCTGAATTGATCTTAGATAATGAAGGCGAAAAACTGGCAAAAGCAGCAAGGGTAGAAAAAGCATTTTGTTATAGATTACAAAATGATCAGCAGTCGGCAATTTATGAATATGAAGAGATGATAGGAGATGAATTAGGTTTTATTGATTCCGTGTTTACAGAGATAGATATAGTACATACCTATCTGGAAGCGGGAACTGGTACCCGGGCAGCTAATCTTCAATTCCAAGAAGCAAAGCATCAATTAACGAGTATAAGCCAGGCAGAAGCAAGAGAAAGAGGGCTTTGGGAGCTGCTTGATAATAAATTTAAGGACGGAGGATTGTATTCTCCCAAAGTAACAAAGATTGAGCTTTTTCATAATTATCCCAATCCGTTTAATCCTGAAACAACAATATCCTTTTCTTTGCCGGAAAAGAGCGAGATTGAGCTGAGTATTTACAATGTTAAAGGACAGAAAGTAAAAACTCTGATAGCGGGTTCTTATGAGAAAGGAAATCATGCCGTCGTCTGGAATGGAGATGAAGAAAGTGGCAAGCCGGCAGGTTCAGGAGTATATTTCTATCGACTTATTGCAAATAGTAAAACGATAGCTGTTAAGAAGTGTTTATTATTGAAATAATATTCTTTAATCGAAATTTCATCTAATTCATATTAGCCATTTGAGAAATCAGGTGGCTAATATTTTTATCAGCTATTTATAGTTTTTGAAGCTATGTCACGGGTGCGAAGTTGAGTATTTTCCGGTTTTCCCTCCTGCAGGCTTAATAAATTCAACTTGAAAGTATAATCTGTACACTCCAAATAAGTAGATAGATAATATTATTCTCAGGTACATTTGCCAAAAACAGCCTACCCCAAAATGCAGTAAGTTAACTTTTCAGAATAAATATAAAAGATTTATCTTGACATTAATTCGCCTTATTATAGAAAAGAGCCAACTTACCTTAAGTTTCTAAAGAACCGTTCGGGTTAATCCGATTTGGAACTGACAGCAGCCTTAGGCATAGTTACAAAATCTGCGGATATTAGTGAGTTGTATCCGATGATTAAAATTGACTAAAACTCACAGGAGAAAAGATGAATATTTACGTTGGAAATTTGGATTATCAGGTCACAAGTGAAGATTTGAAAGAAGCTTTCGGCAATTTTGGCGAAGTAGCTTCAGTTAATGTTATCATTGACAGAGAAACAGGAAGATCAAAAGGTTTTGGATTCGTAGAAATGCCTGATGATTCTGCAGCAGAACAGGCTATTACTGGTTTAGATGGCTCACCCCTTCTGGGACGCAATCTGAGAGTTAACCAGGCAAAGCCAAGAGAAGCTCGCCCACCAAGGCGCAATCGTTATTAATCAACAAAAATCAACCTGGATAGCATCAGCTGTCGGGTAGAGTTAACAAAAGGTTCACTGCAAAGTGAACCTTTTCTTTTTAATGACAATTATTTCCGACTTGAGCTTAAACCCATTGTGCAGTAGTACCTTGCAACTAATATTCTGTCAATTTTTGGCAGAAAAGATTTTCAACCACTGACTTCACTGACGAAAATAATGCCAGAATAAATCGATCCTTTTCTTACATTGTCAGTGGCGTCCGTGGTTGATAATCTTTCAATTGGTTTCGGTTTATCCAGGTTAGGCTTTTGCAGGGAGTCGTATTCCTGATACAGGGACAAGTGCAGTTGGATTTACCCATCACAGCTCACTATTCACCTCTTTTCCCAATCACGAATAAAACATTTTCAATTACTTTCTCAATCAGTATAATCCTCAAAAACCACCTCTCCATATAAAACTTAAGTCAATCCAATGAGTACATCGTTGACTAAATCCCCTCACTCTTATCCGTGTAAATCCGCCTAATCCGGTGCGTCACGAAGTGGGGTGCCTCTAACTGGTGAAAGTCCAGTCCGGCTAATTTTCTGTTCAGCCGGAAGTGAAAAAGATGGTTGTTTCCAGTAATGGGACAGTCAAAGCTCTTTGAATCGGTAAGTAAGCCGTAGCGAAAGCGAACAGGTTTAGCTTCGTTAAACCTTGCAGTCGGTTAGTCTGTCGGATAAGATGAAACCTGTAATCTGGTAGGAAGAAACAGAAATATGCACTACCAGAGACTGTCGGAGTTATAACTGATGGCGTGCTTACAAAAGGAGGTATGCTAAACGTGAGACAGCCTTTATGTTAAGGTTGGCAACCTTAATGGCTTCCTATAAGTATAAA
>JAIPGP010000124.1 GCA_021735645.1 Candidatus Cloacimonadota bacterium | reverse complement strand
ACAGAGTTTTTAAAAGTATAGAAGAAGTAGAGCAAAGGCTTGTAATCGCGTTAGTCGAATTGAATAAAGAAAAATCAAAAATGAGGAAAATGACTCATTTTAATTGGATATAAATATAATTGATAGCGGTTTGGTATAATCATGAGTATCAGGTCATTCAGGAAGCAATTAATGCCTCTGCAGATGGAGATATTGTATTAGTTCATCCTGGAAGATATTATGAGAATATAAATTTCAATGGTCATAATATAACTCTTGCAAGTTTTTATATAATGGAACCGATTCAATCCTATATTGATTCTACTATCATTGATGGAAATTACCTGGGAAGCTGCATTATGATTGAAAACGGTGAAACTGCAGAAGTGAGTGGTTTTACTTTAGTAAATAACGAAGAAGGTTTGAACATTCCACTGGATGATTATCCTAACAATGCAGGTGGTGGAATATGTGTTGATGAAGGGAGCCAGGTAAATTTATTCAATTGCATTATTCAAAATTGCTTCTCTAGATGGGGAGGGGGTGTAGCAGTATGTTACGAATCTTATTGCAATTTCAGTAATGTTGATATTAGAAACAATCGGGCATTAATAAGTGGAGGGGGTATATACATTGTTGGAATTGTAGATTTCGATCAATCTAATCTTTGTAGTATATATAATAACATTGCGGCAATGGGAATGGATATTTATTTAGACCATTGCGAAATGCAATTAGATATTATTCTTGATACTTTTAGTTCTATGTTATATGAGCTGGATTATTTCTATATATCGGAATATGAATCCTCTGATATCTCAATAACATGTGAAAACAGCTATTTTTCGATGATAAATTCAGATATTTATGTTGCACCATGGGGGAATGATAATAATTCAGGGCTTAATGAAGATGAACCATTGAAGACTATTGCCTATGCTATGCAGATTATTGAACCGGACAGCCTGGATCCAAAAACTATTCATCTGGCTGAAGGAACATATTCTTTTTCGCAAAACAACCAGATATTTCCCTTCGCTGTAAAATCTGATATCATGTTGCAGGGCGCAGGAATGGTAAATACAATATTCGATGCTGAGTATTACAGTTCCATTTTAATCATAATGAGGCAGCGCAATGTTCAAGTTTCAGATATTAATATTATTGATTGTAGATCATCAGCGTTAACAGGAGCTACAGCTTGTCAAAATTCCAGTGAAGTAAGTTTTAAAAATATGCTTATTGAAAATAGTTTGTGCTCGTCAACAAGTGGATTAAGTTTTTCACGAAGTATTGGAATAATTGCTGAAAATATCATAGTGCGGGATGCCTCTAATAGCGAATATTCAACCATAGGTATTCATGATTATTCTAATGATATCACAATTAATAATGTAATTATTGATAATCTTTCAATTATCGGAGATGCAGGATCTGAGGTTGGTTTATTCTTAAGTTTTTCAAATGTAACTGTCCGAAATACAATAATATCTAATTGCTCTGCTCAAGATGCTTATTTAATCTTTTATCAGAATATTGAAGAAAGTACAGGAGACAACAATCTTGATCTAACTAATACATTGATCTTTAACAACAATATAACATATACAAGCTGGGCTTTTGCAGAGATTTATCTACAGCACCGTTATCAGACGATGAATATTGCTAATTGCACAATAGCTAATAACCATGGTTTTGGTAATATGATGAGTGTGTTCGGGATGGCGGAATTGAGTAATAATATTATCTATAATCCTGATATGAATAATCAGTTATTTCTGAATAATGATATATATGGCGTACCTTATGATGTGGTTATGAGTAATAATCTTGTTGATGGAGAAGGATTTTATGTAGATTTGCCGCAGCATGTTACTTACACAGGTAATCTCTGGAATTCGGAACCTCTATTTGCTGGTGAGTGTTATCCCTATCTACCAGAAAATATACCAGATTATTATCAACTCAGTGCAGAATCACCCTGCATAGATGCCGGAACTCCCGATACATTGGGGCTTAATATTCCACCCATGGATCTAAAGGGTAATGAGCGGATCTGGAACGATATTATTGATACGGGGTGTTACGAATATGGCGCACCTCCACATGTGGGAAATACTGAAAACGTAATTGAAAATGGAAAATCGAAAATTGAGAATTATCCTAATCCGGTCTATCTGAATGGAGGGAGAGGGGTTGTCTTTCTTGAATTCACACTTCCAGATATTCCAATAGATGATCCTCGGATCGAAATCTATAATATCAGAGGACAGAAGGTAAAAACTATAGAACTTACTCAAAGCTTAAGCGGGTTGGCACGGATAGCCGGACTTGCAAGCAGAGAAACTCAGCGTGGCGAAGCTTATTCTACGGTGTGGAATTGTCGTAATGAACAAAGAAAAACAGTAGCAGCGGGAGTATATTTCTATACACTATCGGTTGCTGGTGAAATAAAGGGGGCTAATAAGTTGCTGATTTTGAAGTGATTTGGAGTACATTAGCTGTATTCAGCGACCGTGATAATGTGTCGATCCGTTAGGTGAGATAAGAAAGAGTAGTGGAAAATTGAATGTGTGGTTAGCTGAATTGACGTGGCAGAGATTGTTTCCGGTGGCATGTTCATGCGGCTGTCACCGCACACATTATCACGGATAATGTACTCCAAGAAACTCCGAAAGGCTTTGGTTGTATCTGGTAATTTAAACTTGGGATTGAGACCTGGTGGAAGGCAGAAATTGACTGGAGGATCGATGAAAAGAGCATTATTCTTGATACTAATGATACCACTTCAACTTTGGAGTATGATTTGGACTGTAGATCAATCTGGCAGTGGGAATTGGCTACATATTCAGGAAGCTGTGGATGTGGCTGCCAGTGGAGATACTGTGCTGGTATTTCCAGGTGAATACTTTGAAAACATTGATATAGTCGAAAAAGACCTGAGTTTGTGGAGTACTTATACATCTGATCCACAACCGGAAATTATTGAGCAGACAATTATCCATGGGCGTCCAATAGATAGTGCGGTCATGGCAGATGGATGTGATTTCATAGAAATCAATGGCTTTACTATCATGAATAATTATCCTGACAGCAGTCTGGTGCTCTCTGGCATTAGCTCTGTGTTACCAGGAGGAGGAATATATCTTAAATCAAACTGTTATACCGTATTATTAGAAAATTGTATTATTAAAAATTGCATAGCTACCGCTGGTGGTGGAATTGCATCTGATGTACATTACCTGTGGCTTTCAAATTTAAATATATATGATAACAGAGCTATTTTTGGGGGGGGGGAGGGGTCAATATTGCAAGTAGAAATACAAATTCTGAGATAATATTTGATGAATTGGCTTTCTGTAACATATATCATAATACGGCGCCGATAGGACATGATATTAGAATCTTTGAAGCTTTAAATTTAATTGAGATTAATATTGATACATTGAGTGTACAATTAACAGAAGCAGATGACTTTTTTATCCTAAAAGATCCCAATCACGAAGTTAACGTAGAATTAGATATTCTTCATGGAAAGTATGAACCGGTTAATCAGGATCTTTATGTTTCACCTTATGGAGATGATTCCAATTCGGGGTTTAATCCTGATGATCCTTTGAAGACTATTGCCTTTGCTAATCAGTATATAGCATCGGACAGCTTAAATCCTAAAACCATTTATCTGGCTGAAGGGACATATTCTTTAACAGAAAACGAGCAATTATTTCCCTTTGCTATAAAATCTAATGTCAATGTAACTGGTAGTGGTATGGAACAGACTACATTGGATTGCGAAGGTTTACTATCGATGTTTTCCGCTGCATATCGTAGTAATATAACAGTATCCGATCTTAATATTACACGTTGTGATTCCGATTATAGTTGTTCGTCGATAGGATTTGCTTATTGTAATAATATTGTTTTAAGAAATTTATGGTTGCATGAGAATAATGCTGATGTGGAGCGAATAGGCATTTTCGATTGTGAAGATGTTTTACTGGAAAATATTATAATCGAGCATACATCTACCAATAGAGATGATGATGTAGCAATATCGATCGCTCCAACTTCTAAAAATATTGTCTTGAATAATATTATTATTAACGATATGCATATCGTTAATAACCTGTACAATTATGTAGGTATGCGAATCTTCAACAGCGACGTAGTAATGAGAAATTCCATTGTATCGAACTGTTCAGCCATAGATGGAGGTTTTTTCGTATATCACAATACTGCTGAAACTTCAACCGAGAATAATCTGGATCTCAGCAATTTTCTTTTTTATAATAATGAATGTGATTATAATAGTTGGTCATTTTCACCATTTTATATCCAGAACCGTTATCAGCGAATGCAGGTGAACAACTGCACATTTGCCAACAATGGTTCCGGATACGGGACAATTGTAACCATCTTTGGGTATGCTGATATAAGAAACTGTGTATTTAATAATCCCTGGAATTACAGCGATCTATATTTCTATAATGTTCTTGATGAAATAGGTGAATTCGATGCTACAATGAGTAACAGTTTGACCAGTCTGGAAGTGAGGGCAGAGAATTTTGATCTGATTACAATCGATAATGTTCTTGAAAACAGTGATCCTTTATTTATCGGAGACGTGGAAGTCGGCTGGGATGAAGAAAATGCTGATTATTATCAGCTAAGTGAAAATTCTCCCTGTATTGATGCTGGAACGCCGGATACTCTGGGCTTGAATATCCCGCCGATGGATTTAGCTGGTAATGAACGGGTCTGGAACGATATTATTGATATGGGCTGTTACGAATATGGCGCTCCTCCACATGTGGGAAATACTGAAAACGTAATTGAAAATGGAAAATTGAAAATTGAGAATTATCCTAATCCGGTCAATCTGAATGAAGGGAGAGGGGTTGTCTTTCTTGAATTCACACTTCCAGATATTCCAATAGATGATCCTCGGATCGAAATCTATAATATCAGAGGACAGAAGGTAAAAACTATAGAACTTACTCAAAGCTTAAGCGGACTGGCTCGGATTGCCGGCCTGGCAAGTAAGGAGACTCAGCGTGGTGAAGCTTATTCTACAGTGTGGGATTGCCGTAATGAAAGAAATGAAACAGTTGCTGCGGGAGTTTATTTGTACACCTTATCAGTAGCGGATGAGATCAAGGGAGCAAATAAACTGATGATACTGAAATGATTTGGAGTACATTAGCTGTATTCAGCGACCGTGATAATGTGTCGATCCGGCAGCTAAGAGGAGTTGAATTTAATTTCAAGCAAAACATTATTATTTAATCAAAACAATTGTTACGGTCTGTGATCATAACAGGTCAATTAGCCACAGGGGAGCCACAGGGAAGCCACTCCAGGCAAGTAGATAACATAAGAAACACTTGAACAAGTCATAAAGTATTTATATGCAGTACATTATGGTGATTAGTACCGGGAAATCGGAAATATGCTTAATTTAAGGATAGTTACGGAGTTGAAAAAGTTTTTATTCAAGACGAACGAAAGTATGTAGAGGAGTCGTAATTGTTACGTTGAACAGCTCAATAGAGACTGTTAAAGGCGAGAGGAGGTGGCAGGCTGCGAGCAGAAATAAGTTGACAAATTATCACAATAAGACAATAATAGTTAACATGTAATATTAATGAAGATGGGAGAAATGATGAAAAAGAAAGCTATGCTTATTATTTGGCTGATTTTAATGACAGGAGCTTTTGCGGTAACAATATCCATACCTGCTGATTATGCAACTATTCAAGAGGGAATTGATGCATCTGCAGATGGAGATGAGATCATTGTATCACCCGGCACTTATATGGAGAATATCAATTTTGCCGGCAAGGCAGTAATTCTGGGTTCATTATTTTACACTACGCAGGATACAAGCTATATTTCACAAACGATCATTGATGGTGATCAAAATGGTTCTGTTATCATATTTGTCAGTTATGAAGATTCTACCTCATTATTAACAGGTTTTACGATTACAAATGGTTGTGCTGATCATGGTGGTGGAATTAAATGCAATAATTCCAGTCCGAGTATTGCGAATATCACGATTGCGGGTAATTCGGCTGTTCAGGGTGGTGGAATCAGCTGCAATAATTCCAGTCCGGGTATTGCGAATGTGACGATTGCGAATAATTTAGCTGAAGGGGCTGGGGGTGGGATTAGCTGCAATTCTTCCAGCCTGAGTTTAGCGAATGTGACTATTAGGGGTAATTTAGCCGGATATGCCGGCGGTGGGATATTCTGCTCATACTCCAGTCCGGGTTTAGCGAATGTGAAGATTACGGCTAATTTGGCTGAGTACGGTGGCGGGATATACTGCTATTCTTCCAACCCGGTATTCAGCAGCGAAAATCTCTGTAATATCTATTTGAATAATACAAATTATCGCAGTAATGGCTGTGATATTTATTCTGATATCAATGATGTAAGTGTAATAGTTGATACATTCACGGTCTCCAATCCGACAAATTTTCATGCTTACCCGATTGCAAACTTCTCTTTTGATATATTACATGGATTACAGGATCAGATAAATGCTGATCTTTATGTTTCTCCTGAAGGAGATAACAGCAATACAGGTTTAACAATTGCTGAACCTTTAAAGACAATTCAGTATGCCTGTTCAGTAATATTGGCAGATAGTCAAAATCTTCACACAATTCATCTTGCTGGTGGAACTTACAGCTCCTCAACCAATGGTGAATTCTTTCCTGTGGATATACCGGATTATGTCTCAATATGCGGTGTAAGTGAAATAGGAGTAGTTCTGAATGCGGAAGGAATGGCAGGAGTTATCAGGCTTTCTAATACTGAGAATGCGGCAATTTCTAATTTAACAATTACTAATGGATATGCTGAGCAGGGTGGCGGGATTTATTGCGAGTTTTCCAGTCTGATTATAGAGAATGTGACGATAACGGGTAATTATACTGGGTCTTATGGCAATGGCGGTGGAATTTACTGCAATGCTTCCAGTCTGAGTTTAGAGCATGTGAAGCTAACGGATAATTATACTGGATATTATGGTAATGGCGGTGGGATTTACTGCGAGTTTTCCAGTCCGGATTTATTAAATGTAACTATTAAGGGCAATTCGGCTTATCATGGCGGTGGTGTTAATTGCTATTATTCCAGTCCGAGTTTAGCACATGTAACGATTACGGATAATTATGCTGATTATGGAGGAGGCATTTGCTGCCAGTCTGATTCCAGTCCGGGTTTAGCGAATGTGACGATTGCAGATAATCTGGCTGAATCTGAGGGTGGCGGGATATTCTGCCGGGTTAATTCCAGTCCGAGTATCGTGAATTGTATTCTTTGGCAAAATTCGCCGCAGGAAGTTGAATTTTATTCTGATTCTGACCCAAATACTATAACTATAGCCTATTCTGATATTGAGGGGGGCGAGGGTGGAATAGAAACCCACTATAATGGTACAGTTAACTGGTTAGCAGGTAATATTTCTGCTGCTCCTTTATTTATGAATTCACAAATGGGAAATTATCTTCTAACAGAGGAATCACCTTGTATTGATGCCGGGATAGCATATTTTGAGTATGAAAGTGAAGTTTTAGTTGATATAAGCGAAGCTGAATATAATGATGCTGCGCCTGATATGGGAGCTTATGAATGCACATATACATCGTTTAATCATGAAGAAATAGAACCGGTAAAAGAATGCGTGACTATCTATCCCAATCCTTTCAATCCTGAGACTAATATCCTCTTTGAATTATTTTTTGGCAGTAATGTCCTCATAGAAATCTACAATACAAAGGGGCAGAAAGTAACAACTCTGATCAATGAATCTTTTGATGCCGGCAGTCATAAAGTTACCTGGAATGCAGAAGATTATGGCAGCGGGATATATCTCTTGAGATTAAATACTGCTGAAAAGAGTGAGATTAAGAAACTTATCCTGCTCAAATAGTATCTGATAATTAGGGAAACATGGGGGGGGGGGGAGGTAATTTTTTATATGTCCTATATGTCCTATAGGACAGTAATCTGAAGAAATTTTACTTTGTGGAGATAATTCAATTGTAGCAAAATAACCTGCTCGATTCGGCAGGCGAGAAAGTCATTTCAACGCGGAGTTTACATTTTAGAAGATAATAACGTGGTGGTAGATTCCTGCGGCTATTGCCGCACACATTATCACGGACTCTGATTACAACTAATCTATTCCAAATTTCAACCTGAGAAATACATCATGCTGGAATCTGCTGGTAATGGTCGTCATCTGCGCCCCACTTAGAAATACTCAGCGGTGCACGTATGACTTAGTTACAGAAATTGTTTTAATTTGGGGGGGGGGATGCCTGCAAAATGAATAACTGCTTGACAAATAAACATGGGATGGTAAAGAAAGGTTGATGGCTAAGATATTATTCTTTTTAATATTAGGCATAGGGATATTGGTTTTGAGCAGTTGCACCAGCGATTTGGAACATACTCCTTGAACTGCCAGTTTTGCAGATTTTTATACCTTAGATAACATAAGCGGGATAGAACCAATTATCTCCCTGTACTGGAGCTGTGAATATGCCTATTATTATGAATTTTGCTTCGGGACAGAAGCTGACAGTCTGGATAAATAGGAGGGAATGTGAAACGGAACATAATTCTTATATTTGTTTTGCTGAGTACAATGTTGTTATTCAGTTATGAAAATGAACAGGCTGATGAAACCTGGCTGACAAATTTGCATACTTTGGAATTTCATCATGATATAAATTGGGCAACTGGATTAGTTT
>JAIPGP010000019.1 GCA_021735645.1 Candidatus Cloacimonadota bacterium | reverse complement strand
CTTCAGTCATATCTTGATGAATTCTGCTACAGGTTGAATAGGAGATTTCATGAGAATGAGTTATTAGACAGAGTAATTACGGCTTGTACAAATTCTTGCGGAATTACTTATGCGGAGCTATACGGATAGTCATTATAATGATAAGGAGCATCTGGAATTGCTGGATAATTATGAAAATGTATTTCTTCCCCAGGCAGAAAAAGAACTGGGCGAGATCAGAGAACTTCAGGTGAAATATAACCGCATAGCATTATTATGCTATGAAAAAGATGCCGGTTTCTGTCATAGAACCAGAATTATCAAAAAATTAAGTAAAGAGAATTAAACCCGTTGTGAAATCCTACTGTATAATATGGGTTAAAAGCCGGGAGGATATTTATGTTCACATATCTGGCACCTAATATTCATAATCAAAAGGTTTTGATCACAGTGAAAACCTATCCTAATCTCTCCTGGAAATATGGAGAGCTTGTTTGTACTGCGGGTCTCACTCCTGAAGGCAAATGGCTGAGGATATATCCTTTAAGATTTCAAAACTGGCAGCAGATGGAGCAATTCCCTAAATTTCAGTGGATTAAGATAAATTTAACAAAAATCCAGAATGATCATCGCAGGGAAAGCTACCGCCCGGTGGGAAATGAAAAACCTGAATTGCTGGAAATGATCGATACCAGTCATAACTGGCAGGAACGTAAGAAACTGGTTTTAATTCTGATATTTACCAGGAATTCAGTGAGCCATTGAGGCAAGGTCATATAGAAGCTTTATCAATGATAACTTTTAAACCAGCGGAAATTCTGGATTTTAGCTGGGAAGAAACTGAGCGGGACTGGTCAAATAAGCAAAAAGCCTACTTTGCTGAACTGGATTTCTTTGAGAATAAACCGGAGATAACTATTCTCAGAAAATTACCTTACAATTTTTATTATCATTTTCTGGATAAAAACAATAAAAGACATAAACTGATGATCGAAGACTGGGATACAGGTATGCTATACTGGAATTGTTTCAAAAAAACAGGGACAGCAGCTGAGGCACTGAATTTAGTTAAAAAGAAATATCTGGAAGAATTTGGTTATAATAAAGATAGTTATTTCTTTATGGGAACAAGTCTCAAGCATCATGCCACAGCCAAAAATCCCTTCCTGATAACCGGCATGTTCACTCCTCCAATTGTGGATTGTGAGCAGATAGAACTGGATATTTAATAATACTTCACCTCATAAACTACTTTATCTTAACTGATATATCTTCTATATTGGATAATAGTTACGTATTCTAATAATTACACTATAGTAATAAATAGTCTATAAAGAAATGTACAGCCCCTCAGTCCCTCAGTCGTGCAGTCTTGTTGTCGTGCAGTCGCTCCGTCTGGAATAATGTTGACAGAAAACAGTATGAAAATGTATGCAGGGAGGGATTAATTATACACGGGAGAATAATGAGTAATAAGATACTGGGTCGTAATATTGGCTCTATGGGCATAGCCGTATTTATCAGCCGGATATTTGGTTTGCTGCGTGATATAATCATGAGTGCGATATTTGGGACAAGCTGGGTGGCAGATGCTTTTCAGGTGGGTTATCAGATACCGAACCTGCTGCGGAAATTATTCGGTGAAGGTGCTTTATCTGCAGCTTTCGTGCCGGTTTATAATGATATTGGAGTAAAAGAAGGCAGAGAAAGTCAGATCGCTTTTGCTACTAATATCATTTCTCTGATGAGTCTTTTTCTATTATTATTGTGTGTAGTCGGAATGCTTCTGGCACCTGTTATAGTGCGGATACTGGCACCGGGCTTTGAAGCGGAACGCTATGGTCTTACGGTTCAACTCACGAGGATGATGTTCCCATACCTGTATCTGATCGGACTTTCTTCAACTTTTATTGCTATATTAAATTCGCATGACCGCTTCTTTATTCCGGGATTATCTTCGGCATTTCTGAATATCGGAATGATAGGAGCTATTGGACTTTTCCACCTTTTAAATCCGCAGGCAAGTCTGGAAGAAAAAGTAATTTCTGCCGGGGCTGGAGTATTGATCGGCGGTGTATTGCAAACAGTTATCAATATGCCAGGGTTAATGAAACTCGGTTTTAATTTTAAACCAGTATTAAATTTGCATGACAAAAGCGTAGCAATAACAGGTAAATTATTTCTCCCGGGCATGATCGGTATGGCGATCCGGCAGATAAATCTGGCAGCAGACCTGATAATCGCCTCCTTTTTGCCGGCAGGCAGTATAGCTGCTTTGAATTATGGTAACCGCCTGATGCAGCTTCCGCTGGGTATAATCGGTGTATCAGCAGGAGTTGCCGTGCTGCCCATGTTCAGCAGATATAGTGCTGAAAA
The DNA here is from genome assembly GCA_021735645.1 of Candidatus Cloacimonadota bacterium. Taxonomy (GTDB): domain Bacteria; phylum Cloacimonadota; class Cloacimonadia; order Cloacimonadales; family TCS61; genus Stygibacter. The sequence continues at coordinate 44,109 of JAIPGP010000019.1, read as the reverse complement.
GAACTGGGAGATGCTGGCACACAGCTTCAGATTCAGTCTGGTGACCATCTATTCACTGATGCTGCCCATCACGGCAGTGATCATCGCCTTAGGTGATGATATCATCAGGGTAGTATTCATGCGGGGAGCATTTGACCAGAGATCATTATCACTTACCTATATGGCTCTTATTTTCTATTCACTGGGTCTGGTGTATTATTCGCTGAACCGTCAGATAATACCCTTATTTTATGCCCAGAAAAACACTAAAACCCCTGTAAAGATATCGGCGATCATTGTAATACTGAATATTATCCTGAACATCATATTGATGCAGTGGCTACAGCATGGCGGACTGGCACTTGCCACCTCTATATCTGCTTATGTTCATTATCGCATCTTAAAATATAATCTGAAAAAGCATTATCCTCATATACACTTTCCGGAGATCAATCTGGAATTAACCAAGGTCATTATCTTAAGCGGGATCATCTTTATTATCCTGATGCTGCTGAAAAGTATAGCTATTCCCTTGAATTTCTGGACAACTGCTCTGCGGCTGGCAATTTTGCTGGTTTTATCTTTAGCATTAATGCTGGGTGGACGGAGAATCCTGCGGATAAAATAATGGCGGAATATCAGGAAGCACTTAGAAAGAAACTGGAATTACTGCCTGCCCTGCCCGGCTGCTATTTGATGAAAGATAAAGATGATAAGATCATCTATGTAGGTAAAGCAAAGCTGCTAAAAAACAGAGTACGCAGTTATTTCAATAATTCCGCGAAAGATATCAAAACCACTGAACTGGTGGAACGCATCAGAGACTTTGATTATATAATAGTAAATACTGAGAAAGAAGCCTTAGTACTGGAAAATAACCTGATAAAAGCCCATCAACCGCGTTATAATGTAGCCCTCAGGGATGATAAGCAATTTCCTTTTATAGCAGTTACCAGTGATGCCTTTCCACGGATATTTGTCACGCGGGTAACTCCTAAGGACGGATCGCATTATTTTGGACCTTTCACGGATGTTAGAGCACTAAGGCGAACTTTGCGGTTACTGGAATGGGTGTTTCCATACCGAACCTGCAAGCGAAAAATAATTGCCGGGGAAAACAGATATAAAAAAGCCTGTATAAACTATCAGATGGGAAAATGTCCGGCTCCCTGCATAGGAAAAATTTCTGAGCAGGAATACAGCGGAATCATTAGCAGTGTATTGAAATTCTTAGATGGCAGAAATGAGGAAGTTATCAGTGACCTGAGTGCAGAAATGCTGCGAGCTTCTGAGGACCTTCGCTTTGAAGATGCCGGCAGACTGAGGGATAAAATTGAAAGTATTCGCAGAGTCAACCGCAAGCGTACTCTGTTCTTTGATGATCAGAAGAACCGGGATGTGATAGGGATATATAAGGAAGACACACGGGCAGCAATAGCGCTTTTGAAGATAGTGGAAGGCAAGCTGCTGGCAAAAGAGACCTATAAAATGAAAAATGTGGAGAAAAGCAGTGAAGCCGAGATTATGAACGCCTTTCTCTCACAATACTATGAAAGCAAACTGGATAGATTACCCTGGCGGATATTATTGCAGCTTGAGCCGGATGACTATGAATATCTGAACGGGATATTACTAAATAAGCTGATCATTCCGCAACGCGGTGAAAGCATGAAGCTGGTAAAAATTGCGGCTGATAATGCCTTTAACAGAGTGGAAGAAGAAAAACTGCTGCATTTGCGCAGCAAGAACCGGACAATCTTTCCTGTGAAAGACCTGAAAGATAAACTGAATCTTACAAAGCTGCCCCGCAAGATGATATGTATCGATATTTCCAATATTCAAGGCACTGATGTAGTAGCCTCGCTGGTATATTTTGAGAATGGAAAACCTAAAAAGAAAAATTATCGTAACTTTATCATTCGCAGTTTTACTGGGCAAAATGATTTTGCTGCCATGAAGGAGACAATGGAACGCTATTTCAGCAATATAGAACCGGAAGTGAAACCTGATCTAATCGTGATAGACGGCGGTAAAGGGCAGCTTAGTTCTGCTATGCAGATACTGGCAGAGCTTGACGTGAATGATATAGAGATCATCTCTCTGGCAAAGCGGGTGGAAGAAGTATTTTTGCCAGATCATCCCCAATCCATTTTCCTGCCCCGCTCAAGTTCGGCTTTACGGCTGCTGGTGCAGATACGTGATGCCAGTCATAATGCAGCCGTGGGCTTTCACCGTAAACGCAGACAGAAACGCACCCTGCGCAGTGAACTTGATGATATCGCCGGTATAGGCAGCAAGACCAGGTTTTTGCTGTTACGGCAGTTTGGCTCAGTAGAAGGAGTGAAGCAGGCAAGCAAAAAAGACCTGCTGGAGATTAAGGGAATAGGCAATCAATTAGCAGATAAGATACTGGCAGGCATAAAAAAAGGGGACACTTAAAAAGCATCCCCCGTTATTTCAAAGACTATTTTCTATTTAAAATCTGCACTTGTTTTCTGGAACTTCTTCATACTTGATTCAGATTGCAGATACAAAGTTTCCGTATCGCTGTTCAGCTGCACAACATACTTCTTTTCTTCATAAGGAGCGTAACGGAAATAGTAATTGCTGCCATCCCACATTTCCAGGCCCAGTTCCAGAACCGGAATTGCCAAAGCGTCAGCATACTGATCAAATTCACCATCCACGAATCCGGTAGCAGCAAATCTGTTGAAGGTGGATTTTAACGATTTAAGGGTAGCATTATCATCTTTAACAGAGAAGCTTTCCTTTTCATCAGCATATTCCCAAAGCGAATCTGACAAGGTAAGAGTATAAGTGGCATCATCAGAAACTACCATGAATTTGACTATCTGATCAGGATCGATATCCACTATTTCACGACGACGCCAGGAATCAAGCACTGGTTTGATTGTGTAGCTGATATTGCTTTCCAGAAGATAAACACTATTCGAGCCCATCTTACGCACTGGAGTAACATTGTAATTATCGCTTTTACCTACCAGCACATCATCCAGCACATTGCCGGAGCTATCAAGAGTTTTGAAGTGAGTAGCCATAGAGTCGGTGAGATCATATTTTTCCAATGAAGCAGCATTCTCCGAAACGGGAATTGAAGAAGTTTCAGCCGGCAGCACCGTATCCAGCAGTTTGTCAACTTTACCGTCCTGTAAAGCCCAGGTGACAGGAGCAACGATCTTCCATTCGCCAGCAACTTTGGCAAGATGCAAAGTATCAGTGATGGATGTAATTTCAAATCTGGCTACTGAATTTGAGTCAGCAGTGAAGAAATTGAACTTCTTTTCTTTATTGGTATCGATCTTAGATACCATATAGATAACAACCAGTACAACCAGTATCAGTATATAGAGGCGTGTTTTTTTATTCATAGAGGTCTCCTATACGGATTTTTCGATTTACTTCTTTACGCCAGCGGATTATGCCGTATAATATAAGAAGCAGTGAAGGTAATAAAATATTTAACCATTTGATAAGCTGACGGGTGGAATTTGAGACAGGTTTTAGAGGACGATACTCGGTTTCGCGGGAACGAATCTCGATCAAGCCTTCATCACCAGCCAGATAATCAACAGAATTCAAGACAAAATCCTGATTACCAGGTGCTCTGCCTCCAGCATCTTCACGGATGAAACTGCCGCTGGGAACAAAAATTATACGGGCATTGCCGGTGCTCGGGATCAGGTCAGGATAATTGTCATTGTCGGCAAAATAACTGGTGAAATTGCCGGAATACATACCGCCTAAAACCTTTTTTCCTTCAGTCAGCATTGCTCTCAAATCTTTTTGCATGAAATTGTTATAACTGATATCAAAGCGGGGACCGGAAGTTTGACCGGAATGAGCTGAACTGTAGAAAAGCGGAGTGAAATCGTTGATTACTTTGGAGGTATCAATTTCTGAGGCAAAAACCATCTGCATAACATCGATATTCTTCACAATCGGATTGTCCTTGTTTCGATTAGAAATAATAGGCAGATAGGGATATTCCACTGGAGTATTAGAGCTGAATATTCCCTGCGTTCTACGAACTGAAATCTGTCCGCACTCAGCATCAGAGATCAGGTTCTTTTTGGCAACTATACCATAACTAGCCAGAAGATCAAAGAAATTAGACTCGAAGACATTAGCAGAAGCACTCTGGATATCTGCCTTCACCCTATCCTGAATAATGATTACGTTTCCACCCTGCATGATGTATTGATCCAGGTTGTAAAGCTGGTCTTCCGAGAGCGTGTCTGCCACGCCAGTAACTATCAGGGCATCAATATCAGATGTGAGTGGTTGAGTGAGGTCGTTATCAGAAAGTTCATAACTTTCACTAATGATCTGTCTGACGGTCTGATAAGTGGAAACCTGTTCGCCTCTGCCCATTGACATTTCTTCATCGTCTGAGCTATAAAAGGCAATCTGTTTCATTTTCTGGGCAGAAATCTTTTTCACGGCTTTGGTGATGTCATATTCCAGACCCTGAGTATTTTGGATAAAAGGAATGGCTTCCACTTTATCCTGATATAAAAAAGCAAGTCCCATATATATCTCGCGTAGAACCAGTTGATCCTGTTCATTCACACGCATGGTCATAGGCTGTATCTGATATTTTTGAGCTTCTTCTTTCAGATCATCTTCTTCTTTGGGGTCTACAAATTCATAACGAAGTTTTCCGCCGGAATAGGCTTGATATTCATCAAGCAGGTCTTGTGTGAATCTACGTGCATCGGCATATTCACCCGGTAATGATTTAGAGAAATAAGCCTTCACAACCATTCTATCATCCAGATTTTTCACTGACTGCTTGGATGCTTTGGAAATGGAATATATTTTCCCTCTCGAAAAGTCAAGACGACTGAAAAAGGTCTGTGAAAGCAAAGTAACAAATACAATAATCACTACGAGTATGATAAAATTTATCCAGTTTGATTTCTTATTCATTTTGCTCTCCTATTTCCACTTTCTTGATTCCAGGACAGTGATAGCAAGTCGCAGGAAAATTATGCACAAGCCCAGGAAGTAGATGATATTTCTGGTGTCAATGACTCCACGGGCAATACTGGAGAAATGATAGCCAATAGAAATGTACTGGAAGAATCCTGCCAGTGCTGCAGGAATGAAAAATAGTGAATATTGCAGCATATAGAGGACAAATATAATGGCAAAACTGATGATAAAAGAAACGATCTGATTGTTTGATAGACTGGAAGAGAACATCCCGATAGAAGCATATACAGCACCCACCAGAACCAGTCCCAGATAACCGCAAATTATCGAACCAAAATCTATATTCGTTCCCAGAAATGCGATTGTGATAAAATGAATTAAAGTAAATAATAGTCCAATAACGATTAATTTTAGAGCTGCCCAGAATTTCCCCATTACTATCTGTTCATCAGTCAGCGGGAAAGTGGAAAGCAATTCTATTGTGCCATTACTGCGTTCTTTGGCAAGTAATCCCATAGTGATCACCGGGACAAAGAACATGAACAACAGCGGGATCATATCAAAGATTGATCTCATATCTGAAGTATTAGCCAGAAATAATGGACTGGCGAAGAACCAGCCGGAGAAGATCAGGAAGACTATAAGGAATATATAGGCAGCCGGGGAACCAAAATATGAGTCCGTCTCTTTTTTGCATAATAATCTGGTATAGTTCATCATTTACCCCCTTCTATAGTCAGTTTCCGGAATACAGCTTCCAGACTTACATCGTCACGGTGCATTTCATACATAATCCAGTCGTTTTTCTTCACATAATTAAAGATATCAGGCCTGCGGTCAATAATACTATCAAATTCCAGTACAACATCAGTAAGTTCATGATTCTGCTTCATATCTTTCAGAGTAATGTTTCCCAGGAAACTGATCATGGTGTCCACTTCTTCGGGAGTAGCATTCAGTGTCAGTTTAACAGTCATTCTTTTATTCATATCAGCTTTCAATTCATCAGAAGAGCCGTCAGCGACAATTTTACCTTCATGAATAATGACAATACGGTCACAAACAGCCTGAACTTCCTGCAGGATATGACTTGAGATGATCAAGGTTTTTTCTTTACCCAGTTTTTTAATAAGTTCTCTGATTTCAACAATCTGATTAGGGTCAAGTCCGCTGGTAGGCTCATCCAGGATGAGAATCTCGGGATCATGGATAATTGCCTGGGCAATTCCCACTCTTTGCTTATAACCTTTGGAAAGTGTCTGAATAGGCTTCTGTACAACTCCGTGCAAACCGCATAAATCCAGAATTTCTTTCAACCTGGCTTTAAAATTCTTTACCTGTCTGATGTCAGCGACAAATTTCAAATAATCATAAACCAGCATTTCAGCATATAACGGGTTTTGCTCTGGCAGATAGCCAATCTTCTTTCTGATTTCCAGGGAATTTTCAATTACGTTATCTTCATCAACGTAGATATTCCCGTCTGTGGGAGAGAGATAGCAGGTGATCATTTTCAAAGTTGTAGATTTTCCAGCTCCATTGGGGCCCAGAAATCCCAGGATTTCACCATCCCGAATTTCAAAATTGACATGATCAACTGCTCTAACAGTCCCATAATCCTTTACTAAATTTTCCAATCTGATCATGAATAAAACTCCTTCATTTATTCTTTATACAGTGAAACTTTAAAGACATAGCATTTCCAATTCAGCTTGAATTGTGTCAAGCAGTAAATCCGAATAACTTCTCATAACTTACCCCTCACATTATAATTAGGTTATTATACTTTGTACAACGCAACCAGCGCAACAGGTTACACTTTTTTTTCCCTGAGATTATAACATCAGGGCTTTCACAGGTTCCAGTCCCCAGGCAGAACCTTCAGATATAGCTTTCAGGATCGTACCGCCGCCAGTGAAGAAATAGTAGGAATTATCAAGTAGTGCCTGCTGATAGAATTCCGGCAGCAAAGTATTGAATTCCTGCAGAGTGTCTCCCCCGCCAAATAGCTTCACAGCCTCCTGATTAGCAGCTATCTGTTTATCAAGGGCTATTGTTCCCTCTGTGAAATGTGGAGTAAGTCCCATCACCGCATTGATAAAGAAAGTGCCGGCTCCTGAGAATATCTGTTGAACTCTTTTCTCCTGAAAAGATGCTTTGGCTACATCAAGAATATAGTTCAGTTTATCACCCTTAGTCAGGGTTGAAATATCTAAAGTTCTAAATTTACCTTCAAATCTGCCTTCCAGACTATCAGACTCAATAATAAATCGTGGTTCTATCACTTTCCCCGGATATTTTTCAGCTAATTGGACAAATTTTTGTGCAGATTGCCGATCCTGTTCACTAACACCTTCTATCTGCACTCCATATCTGGCACACAGATAAGCATTATAGATCACACCTCCCAAAATGAGATGATCCGCACTTTGCAGCAAAGCAGATAGCGGTTCTATCTTTGTATCAAACTTTGAGCCGGCTACTATTGCCACAAAAGGTCTGCGGGGATTCAATACAGCATCCAGATGTTCTACTTCTTTCTGCATCAATAATCCGGCATAAGCTGGTAGTAACTGAGCTGGAATAATCGTGGAAGCATGCGGCTGCCAGGAACCAAAAGCATCATTTACAAAAATATCTGCCAGCATAGACAGTTCTTTGCCAAAAATTTCCTTGTTCTCATCTTTTGCTTCTTCCCCCTTGAACCAACGGGTATTAGGCAGGTAAACGGCATCCAGATCAGCATTATTTAAGCTGCTGGTGATCTTTTGCACATCAAGATGCTCTATGCCATATTCACCTGCTGCGGGTATAACTGCGGCTTCTATCCTGACACCTTTGGCTTTCAAGTATTCCACTATGGGTGCTGCCGATGTATTATCCGCTAATTCTATTTTGCCTGTTTTCTTGTCTTTAGGGCGTCCAATATGAGACATTAAAACTAGTTTTGCACCCTGCTCAATTATATAACTGATAGTTGGCAGAGAAGCATCAATACGGTAGGGATCGATGATCCTGCCTTTTTTTACTACATTATGATCAACTCTTATCAGAACTGTTTTACCTTTAAGTTCTACATTTTGAATCTTCTTCAGTTCATTCATTTTTTCCTCCTTGTCAGGCAATATCTTCTAATAAAATGTTTTTGAATTTATTCCATTTTACCTGATTAATTATTACTATTTCATTTTCACCAGAATAGAGTACAAGTCGTGACTTTTTATCCTGCTGATAGAATTTTTCTCCAGTATTCTCAATCTTTGTCCTGGTATTTTCATCTATCTGCAGATAAGATACCGGGAAATGTAACTTTAGTAACTTGCAGATAAAAGATTTCCTTTTGCTGCTTATCAATTTCAGTTGATAACTTAACTCAGCCGCCTTATACAGCCCGATTGCCACTGCTCTACCATGCTCAATTCTAAAATCAGATGCTGATTCTATTACATGGGCAAAGGTGTGACCCAGATTCAAGATTCTTCGCTCACCTTGATCATGCAGATCGTTCCGGCAGATATTTAATTTCTTTTCCCCGGCACTTCTGATCAGAAATTCTCGCTCAAGCAGCCAGTTCCTTTCTAAGTTGATCAGTTTTTGCAGAATTTGATCACCTGGCAGCAGTGCCATTTTTAGCAACTCCGCCATACCTGACCTGATTTCCTTTTCTGAAAGAGTATCCAGCAACTCATAGCTCAATATTACTTTTTCAGCAGGATAGAAACTGCCAATTATATTTTTTGCCTGATTAAAATTAATGCCTGTCTTACCACCTAAAGAGGCATCTATCATGCCAATAATTGTAGTGGGAATATTGATCAGATGGCAACCCCGCATATAATTGCTGCTCACCCAGCCAGCAATATCCGTAGTGATACCTCCACCGGCAGCTATTATAGTAGAACCTCTATTTGCTCCACTTTTCTGCAGCCAGTAAAACATTTCGGCAGCAGTATTCAGATTTTTATTCTCTTCCGTAGCATTCACCAGGAATGCCTCCGGCACCTGAGAATTGAAAACAGTTGAAAGCTCAGTAAGCTTTTTATCTATTACCCAGTATGAATTATCCGGCAGAAACCGAATAAGCTCGTTCAGCTCAGTTTCCAGCAATTCTGTCTGGAAAGAACCAAGTGAATATCTCATAATTTATCCTTTACTCTGCCAATTAAATAATTCACATAACCTCTTTTAGTTATATATAGATAGCCAAGCAGTCCTAAGAATGCACTTAAAGCCAATTTTATCGCAAACATCTGCCAGTTTACAGTAGTAAAACTGTAATTTAAAAATGAAACAATGATCATGATTAGAAGTGACGCAGCTATCCAGCCAGCTTTGTATCCGGCTTTAAATACTCGTTCAACACTCACATAATTAAAGATAACTATGAATAAATAGGCGATTATCGAAGCAAATCCCGCCCCTAGTATTCCATAATGTGGTATCCATAACCAGTTCAATAAAATATTCAATAATGCAGCTAATGCTGATGCCAGAGCAATTGCTTCTGATCGCTTTATAAGATAAAATCCCAAGACCAGAATATTTGACATCCCACGCAGAAACATGGATATGACCCCAAAGAATACCAGCGAAGCGCCTTCATTATATGAACTGTCCAGTACCAGAAAAATCTCACGCGAAAACAGGATAATCAATACAGCAATCAAAGTCCCGGAAAAAGCATAAAAAGAAAATAGCATTCTTAATCTGTTTTTGGCAAGCTGCATATTATTTTCCTGCATAATATAAGGAAAAAACAGCAGATCAAAGACAACTGTAAATAATGACATGATCATGCCGATCTTATAGGCAATTGCATATATGCCAGCATCATATAAAGTTCGCTCTGATAAGAGATTCAGCATATAACGGTCTGCACTTTGCAACGATATTACCGCAAATGTTGCCGGAACCATGAATATTCCAAATCTCAGAATTGTTTTGAACAGCGGGAATGAAAAACGGCTGTAAGGCAGATTGTTATTAGTTAATTCTCTCCAGATGCTTTTAAAATAAAATAAAGAATGCAGCAGTGAAACTAAACTGGCAGTAACAATCACAAAAAAGAATGTCTTAATATCCAGGTAATGGCAGAAACTCAGCAGAAATACTCCGGCGATCGTGACCAGATTTTTAGTTAAATTCAAGATCGAATACTCTTTTGATTGCTGTCTTATATTTAATAAGACCAGTGTCAAGCTGTAAAACACATCCAGAAATACCATTAATGCCGTTAAACTGACCAGCAAACTGAAATCCTGATTGCTATTGATCAACAATGCTCCAAGTGGCTGCCGTAAAAATAGTATTAAGGCAGTTAGCAACACGCTGTTTATCCCTACCGCTATCCAGGTAGTAGATATCAGAGTAAGTTTAGCTCCATTATCCGGCTGTTTATAGTATAAAGTCATTAGCGATTGATGTAAACCCATTTGAAAGAAATGCGAGACCAGGGCAGCAAAGAGCAGCAGAATGGAATAAACGGCATATTCTTCCGGCTGTAATACTCGGCTGAGCAGCGGTAATAGCAAAAATATCAGGAACTTATTTAAAAAAGTGCCCCAGGAATAATTCAGCAAGCGGTTGATGAGCGGGATTTTAAATATTTTCATAAAATTTACCAGGGAATAGCACCCGGATCATCACAATTTTGACAGATAGAATAACCATTTTGTCGAGACAATTTCAGCTTTTCTCTGATCTTCAGAAATTCATCATTATTCCAGATGGTGAATAATTTCATATTATTCAGGTTACCAAAAGAATATTTAGCATAATAATCCATGCAACATAGCAGAACCTCTCCCCGCCAGTTTACCACTAATTGAGTGGCTGGACGTCTGCAGGAAGAAGATAAAAGCTTTTCTTTATGGAATATTTCGCCTCCCCGGTCTGTTCTCCACATATCACTGTTTTTCACTACGCTGATCAAAGCGGGATACTTTGCTGCCAGCAGGTTAAAATCCGCCTTATCGTCTTCATCATAATTCGTGATAAAAAAATAGTTAACACCTTTATTATAAAGCTTCAGTAATAATTCTTCATTCAGATAATCACCATTGGAATTTATCTGGATCCAGCAGTATGGCATCACCTGCCGGGTATAATTGATCAGATCCGGCAGCCGTTTATCAAGCAGCGGTTCATTATAAAAATGTGGCCCTATTCGACCGCAAAACTTCAAACCTGCCAGTTGATCCATGATACTCTTCCAGGTCTCTGCAGACATCTCACCCTGCTCTCTGGACTCAAAACGGGGATGATTAAAACAAAATTCACACTTCCGGTTGCACATTGATATTGTTTCAATATTAGTAGAAATCAACCCGATCCTTCTATATTGCAGCTTCAGTTTCACTTTGCGAATAACTTCTAACTTCAAGATGGCAAATAGATATCCCCAGACTGGTGCGGACAAATTTTTCCTGGTAATCTTATGCTTCTGCCAGCGTTGGTGTATTTTGCTGATTCTGGTGAATATGGTCACTTTTGTAAATCCTCAATCAGGTTCTGGGTTCGTAAAGCAATCACTTCCCAGATATATTTTTGCAGTATTCGCTCTTTAAGTTTGGTATTATGAGGTGTATTTAAAGATTTTTCTATAGATTGCACTACATCACTCACATCTAAAGGATCAGGATACAAAGCCAACTCCGCAAAGTATTCTCGGGTCCCGCCTTTAGGAGTAATCACAATATTTGCTCCAGCTAATCCGGCTTCTAATGCTGCTCTGCCCGGTGTTTCATAACGTGTGGGCAATATAAAGCTGTAGCAGGCTGCATAAGCAGATTCCAACAGCGGATCAGAATGGTCTATCCAGCCTAAATACGTAATATTACCACTTCTTTCAATTTCTGCCAGACATCTTTCACCTTCGGCATTCTTTAAAGTGTCACCTATTATCACGCAGGGAGCATTCACTTTCTGCATCGCTTTTATTATCTTCAGTCCATTTTTTCTAATCGGTCCCAAATGTCCGCTATACAACACAAAATCCTTAAGCCCATACTTCTTTTGAAATAATCCCGGATCAGCCTGAGCAAATCTCTTTTCAACTCCATTATGAATCACTTCAAACTTATCTTTATCCAGATCAAAAGCACTTACTAAAAGATTTCTCTCTGCCTCGGTATTTGGTAATATCTTTTCCGCATTACGGCAAATGCTTTCTGTGATATCATAATCAGATATGCTGCGTTTAAATAGCTTTTTAAAAGGTTTTTCCAGCTGGCGATACATCCTGATCCTGCCAGCCTGATGATTGCTGTAAAATATCGGATTTACTAGATAGCGAATGCCTTTCTGAACCAGATTAGATGTTAAGGGATAAGTGGAAATATTTGCTGTGAAAATATAGAAGACATCATCTTCTGTGAGCTGCAGACTACTATCCCACATATCAAAAAATTTCACGTCCATCCCTAATTGCCGGAGATGCTCATATATCATTGCTGTCTTATAAGTGGGTCCACCGGGATTAATGTACAGCGATGGATAACTATATAAATAAATGCTCAAAATTTACCTCGATATTACCTTTGCCGGGTAACCATGCTCCTGGAAATACCGTCTGCTCCTGAATGATTCATATTCATACAAATACCAGCGCCAGTTTTTTTTATAAATTCTTAAATAATCTTTGGGGAGATCAATACTTTGCTCCTCCAGCCTGATCGGCTCTATCAATTCGGAAATATTTGACTGACTCAGAGCTTCATACCTTTTCAGCCACCAGGAAGCGTAACTGTGCATGGAAAGATTATTAATATTGTTTTCCCTGACATACTTTAACAATTCTTCTATCAAATCCAGCAACCCATGGGCTGGATGATGATAGATAATCGCCGGTATCCCTAAACGGATATTATGCTCAATTCGCGCTATAAAATAATCCAGCATCTCTTTACTGGAAAAATGTGACCTGCGTAACCTGCCGGGGCTTATTGGATGAATGGGTATTTGCAAAAGTGTTTTACCCTTCTGCTTTCTGATAATTGGCAAAGTATCCCAGGCATAAGCGAATTCGGAGGAATAACTGAAATCAAGCTCAAATATTGCTTCTTCCAATGAGCGATTCCAGTCTCCAAATGGTGCCGCAAAACCGGAAGGACATATCTTATGATTAAACAGCCTGCTATAACCTGATGCAAGGTTATCATAATTCCTCAATTTATCTTCATACACATAATGCCGGTCACAATGTAATGCTATTTCCTGATCATCGAATGTTTCATAATACTGTAATATCTGCTCGGAATGAACATCAACAAACCAGGTTGCTGATATGCTGTATTGGCTGCAAAGTTCCGCTAATTTTCTTATCTCTGCCTCTTCAGCAAAATCTGTGTCTATTCTGAAAATAAACAACGGCTTGTTTTCCGGTAAACCGGCATAGCCCCATAACTCCCTATTACCTGCCCGAAATGCTGCTATAAGAAAATTTCTGACAAAACGCAGTATCTCAAATTGAGCTAACGCATTAATCCGTTCTGAGGGCAATTCCTGCCTGCTTGCATAAAACTGGCGCCTGTGCACTATATCATTAGGAATGTCATCCAGCTTTATAGGAAAATGCACTATGTTTGCCCGGCATTTTCTTTCGCTCTCAAATAGTTCTATTTCTACTTCAAATCTATACTCTTCCTCTTTCCAGACTACACTTTCAGAAGAGTTTAACTGCTTTCCCTTCCTGCTGCCTGCCGGGATTATAATAAAAATAGCCTTTTCACCAAGTATTGCCTGTAATCCTGCTATATCGTTTACACAATATTCACTGGAAAGTATTAGAGCATCAATACGGGCACTTAATCTCAGTTCATCCTGGTTTTTGAAAACCCGGCAGGGTATCCCTAACTGGCATAATACATTCTCCCAGACTGCTGAAGCGCCTAATATTCCAATTTTATTCATTATTCCACGCATCCCGTAATATTGTTAAAACAGCTATTTCTCTATTTCTAATGTCATAGAGACTTATTGCTCTCTCTGCAATCTTTCTACCGGTTTCTTCACTCTCATTCATGGCATGCTCTATAAATTTTCCAGCCTGCTGCAGATTGCCATCTTCCACTACAAATCCGCTGCCACCTGTCCGTTCCTGCAAACTTGCTATGTTATTCACAACCGGCACGCACTGCCACGACATTGCCTCCACAAGTGCAAGTCCGAAAGATTCATGCCGTGAAAACTGGCAATATACCTTTGCTTTACGATACCACTGGCTCAATTCAGCCTGCTGCACTGGTGGCACTATCTGGATATTATTTGAAGTCTGCTTTGCTAATATTGCTTTTTTTAGCTCACCTTCAGCACCAATAATGGCAAACTGAAAATCCGGTAATCTTTCTGCTGCTGCCAGGAAAATATCAATGCCCTTTCCCTCAAATCGACTGACAGTTTTTCCACTGCATACTGTTATAACAAGCTTTTCTTTTTTTATCACTGCTTTGTTCTGATCTGTAATTTCTATACCATTATAGACCATTTTCAGTTTACCGGCATATTCTGGAAAACTCTCCTGCAGACACTTCTGATAATGATCAGAAACAGTCAGCAGTAAATTTGCCTGACTCAGAATGTATTGGAAATGCCCGGCTTTCCTGCCTTCATCATAGACAATATCTTTCACTTCATATCCGCCAATTACCACAATCGATTTCCGGCGAAATATTCTCGCCCAAAAAACACCTGCTCTTGCCCGGAAATCAGCAAACCAGCAGTAAACTATATCATTATGCAGTACCTGCCAGCCTGTAATTATAAATATCAGCAGATAATTCCAGACAGTTTTTGAAAACCTGTTGCCAGTACTCAATTCCACTTGATATTCCTTTCTCAGAAATGCCTTATCTCCCTCTATAAAAGGTGCGCTATAAGCACTTATAAACAATAATCGCTTCATTTACCTGACCAGGATGATCTTCCCGCGGTTGCTCTCGCCTTCCGCACTGGTTACCAGATAAAAATACAATCCGGATGAGCATTTTTTCTCAGCAGAATTATTCCCGTTCCATTCAAACTGCTGAAAATTATTCAATTCCAGTTCACGCACCAGTAAGCCTTCCAGATCATAAATATTACAAATTGTCCCACCCTTAGGCATAGTAAGATGATCTTTGTTTTCTATCTTCACCAACCCGTCCTGCTCAGGATAAAATGGATTCGGATACACCAGCATGCTGTTTAATTCATCTTCCTGATTATCGATTCCACTGATACCTATCATCACTGAATTCAAACCATTGGCTGTAGCTATATACATTGTGCCCGTTTCTCCGTCATATTCCAGATCATTAATCTGGTTAGACATAAGCGGACTGTTCTCCATGTTCCAGGTTTTAAACTTGTTATTTTCGATATCATAGCGACAGATACCATTTGTTGCTGTGCCAATCCATAAATTATTAAATGGGTCAACCAGTAATGCGGTGGGATATGTGCTCACACCGCCATAAAGCCTCTCCTGTCCCTCAAAATACCACCAGTCCGGTGAATCATTTACTCCTATGTCCAAAGTCTGGGGCTGCCAGTTCGAGGTTGTGCCTGTACCTGCTAGATATTGACGCTTCGTACTCTCTTTACCATAACGAAACCAATCATCTCCATCATACATATAAAGTGCCTTAGATGAAGCTATCCATATCTCATCATGATAGAACTGATGACGCTCAATGGCAGCATATACATGACCATTAGTGAAATCCTGATCCGCTGGCTGCTCCCAGTTGGCACTGTCATCAGTCTCTGGCAGACCTTCGCCTGTCCACAACTCAAAACCTGACAACCAGCCGCCTACAACGGTATAACTATCTCCCTGATAAACATAAATAGCATTCGATCGCCCATTATACATCACATCAGGTCCCATAAAAAAATGCTGGTTTTCTGTTGCTTCATTATACAGCCCTATTCCACCATTATACATGCATAACCAGATATTGCCATCTTTGCCCAGAAATGAATTACCTATACTTGAAGAAGGTAATGGATCTATTGTATGCAGAGAGTGATAAAAATCCCACTCCGGATTATCTGTATCACTATAATCAAGAACATTTATCCCTGCCAGAGAAGAATTTATATTTGCATAAGATGTAAACCAGAAGTGATCATTAGCCAAAGGAACAATAGAATTAATATTATTGCTGGTAAGTCCCGAATTCTCTGAATTAAAAGTCACCCATTCATAACCGTCCCAATGCGATAATCCGCGGTTTCCCCTTCGCGTATCCGGGGGATTTAGTATACCATTTCCCACCCATAACCGGTTCCGGGTATCCATTTGCAAAGCAGTTGTGAAATTTGCTCCTATACAGTTCTGCATCAACGGTTCACTCCACCAGGTCCCGTCGTAGATCAATATTCCTCCACCCCAGGTAGATATTACTAATCCCCCCTGAAATTCTTTAATTGAAGTCACCATGCTGGTTACACTTCCTAATACATCCATACCAATTATCGACTGCCCACCTCCAATCTCAAACATCACAAGCATCTGATCTTCACTTTCCAGCACCTGCAATTCATCTTCATCCCAATATCCCCGGCTGGCCCAGATATTGCCTGATCCATCCAAATATACTGGGTAATAGGACACATCGAGTCCGTACTTCTCAATTTCTCTACCTGCTGGTGTATTTTCAAGGTAATATATCCCGGATTTTGTCCCTACTGCCACTTTGCCGTCCCGGCAGGATATACTGGTAATATAATTATTACCCAGGTCCGAATTTGCCGTATTTAGCTGCTGCCATTCCAGCTCTTCATCATTCAAATCAGCATAATCAATTCCATTCTCCGAACCACAATATAAAATTCCCTCATTGCTTATCGCAATGGCATTGTAATTTGTAGAACTCAAACCGTCACTCTGATCATAGTTATTCACCGCTGGCAGGGGCCAGACTGGTAATTGGCTGAATACACTGATCCCGTCATCAGTTATTGCCACATACTTTTCACCATAAGACTCAATGGCATATATCTTTGCGGATGATAAACCGTTATCTTCATTGAGTGGCATCTTAAATTCCCCACTCTGTATCCGGCTGATACCAGCAGTTTTTGTACCCACCAGTAATGTTCCGTCTGACAGCAGTTCCAGAGCACTTAATTCATTGGAGCTAAGCCCATCTTCCATTTTAATCGGACCTGCAAAGGAACCTCTCTCAGCATCATATTCCAGTAATCCGCCCCAGGTTGCCAGAAGTATCACATTGCCATCTACTTGCAAATCAGAGATATGGGTAGTATTAGTGTAACTTTTCCAGTTACGCAAAATTGTCTCGCTGTAACCATACACAATGGTTACCAGCAGTAAAATCATGAATGTTTTCTTCATTTTTTAAATTCCTTGCTGTATAAAAGATTGATCAGGATAAATAAAATAAATACCATAACTATCAATATTAATAGAAATAACCGCTTATTGGAAAAAGAAAATCCTATGGCGATTAAACCAAATAAAAAGGTAATGAAATAAAGTGCCAGAGCTATCGTTTTTTGGGAATATCCCAGCTCCAGCAGTTTATGATGTATATGTTCTTTATCTGCTTTAAAGATATGCTGATTATCTTTCATTCTGCGAAATATTGTATTAAAAGTCTCTATCAGTGGTAGAGCCAGTGTTGCTATCGGTATGAGTAAAGTCATCGTTGTGATGCCTTTGAACTGACCTACGCCTGATATACAGATTGAAGCTATATTAAATCCCAGAAACAATGCTCCAGTATCTCCCATAAATATCCGAGCAGGATAAAAATTATAATTTAAAAATCCTAAACAGCCAGCCATTAAAATTAGCGAAAGTAAACTTACAAAGGGATCATGATTGATTATCCCCACTGTGAGTATAACACCTGACACTATTGCTGCTATCCCAGCGGCTAATCCATCCAGTCCATCTATCAGGTTAAAGGCATTGATCACTGCCAGATACCATAACACCGTAAAAGGAAATGAAAATATTCCCAGACGTATCTCGCTGCCAAAAGGATTCGTCAGTAAATTCATTCGATAACCGGCAATATACATCACACTCACTAATAATATCTGAAAAACCAGCTTATACCTGGCAGTAAATCCCCGCTTGTCATCCAGATAGCCTAATAATCCAATCAAAGAACCACCGATTGCCATCTCTAACAACCGGTTACGATATTCCGGCATAATTATTGCCAGACTCAATTCCATTAACACTATCGGAATAGCAAAAGATAATCCACCAGCTAAAGCAATTGGTTTCTTATGAATCCGACGTTCATCAGGCTGGTCAATCATCCCCAGCTTGTTGGAAAGGCGAATATTCACCGGCACCAGTCCGATAGTTAAAATCAATGGTATGATAAAACTCATTACATAAATGCTAATCATCATATAGTGCCTTATATTCATTAATAAATTTCTGAAGCGTGAATCTTTCTTCCATCCGCCTGCGTGAGGCAATACTCCAGGATTTTAATTCTGAAGTGCGCTGAGGCAGACTCACTAATTCCGCCACCAATCCATCAATATCCCGCACATCCACCAGTATTCCATTTTCTTTATCTACTAATTCATTATTGCCTTTGATATCAGATGCCACCACTGGCAATCCCGTAGCCATCGCTTCTAATATCGATATCGATAAGCCTTCCCAGCGAGAAAATAATAGAAACACATCCAGCTTCATCAATAGCTCATTTATCCGCGATTGCCAGCCGGTTAAAAAAATCCGTGTATTCATATTTGCCTGATCTATCAGATTCTTACAAACCAGAAAATCCTCACCATCTCCAATAAATACAAATTGTATTGCTCTATTTTTTTTGCATACTTCTATAGCAGCCGCAATTGTGTTAAATACATTTTTCTGGGTTGTGAATCTCAGTACACTGCCTATTATAAAAGGATTCTTTTCATAATCCCGCTCAGCAAGATAGCTCTCAGCATCCTTCACCTTATATAATTCAATAGCAATTCCATTATTGATCGTCATCACTTTCTCGGCTGGTAATATACCTTTTGCCACTGCCATCTCACGCTCATGATCATTCACAAATATCACTTTATCACAAAACCTGCCGGCAAATTTCTCCAGTGTCATATATATCCGGTTTAATATCCCCGACTGATGCTCATGAATTGCAAAGCCATGCACTGTGTGGAATATTCGTGGCACTCCTGCTAATCTGGCTGCTATTCTCCCCATAAATCCGGTCTTACTGGAATGGGTATGCACTATATCAAATTTGCATTTCCTCATTATGATGTAGAGTTTCACGATAGCTATAAGATCAAATATCGAAAAATTACGCTCCAGCGATTTCACCGGCACATAATGATATCCAGCTTTTATTATTGCTTCTTCCAAAGGGCCACCCGGCTTGCTGATTACATAGATCTCAAATTCAGCTTTATCCAAACCACCCAGCAGGCTCAACATCATATTCTGCACACCGGAAAGCAGCGGCAGCAATTGGATATGAAGCAGCTTTTTCCTAGCCATTTGTCACAGTATCCATCAGCTTTGCCAATTGCTTTGCCTGCGCTTGACGCTCAAATTTACTATAATCATTTTCTGATACCTGAAATCTCGCATTCACTTCTCCCTGCCGGACTATTTCACACATCTCCAATATTCCTCTTTTTATTCCTGCCCGATCTGCTCCAGTAATTATTATTCCCGCATTATACTTCCTGATGATCTCTGCTGCTTCTCCAACTTCCGGTATCATCGCAAATATCGGTCGCCTCACTGCCAGATATTCAAACAGCTTCTGGGTTAATACCATCTCACTATTGCGACTTGAAATGAATAATAGAAGGACGCTGCTGTCAATTAATTTCTCCAGATACTCATCATAATTCATATATTTCACGCGTTTAAGACATTTATGCTCAAAAAAAAGCTCTTCTATCTCACGCGGATAATTGCCAATAAACTCAAATTCCACTGACTCATCTAAACTGTTTTCTGCTATTAACTCCGCTAAAGCCCCTAAAAACTCCCCGGGATTCCGCTCACCATAAAAATGCCCTGCATATGTGAATCTTATCACTCCCTTACTGCTTACATGCGGTATCTTCACCGGGATTGATTCCCGATCATATCCATTAAAGATCACCGACACTTTCTCTTTATTACATTCCGGAAACAGCTCCAGAAAACGTGTTCTTGACCACTCAGTTACCTGAATGATCGCTGCTGCTGCCTCAATGATCCGCTGCTCCCATTTCTCGGAAAGCTTCCGGTGCCACCTGCTGAAATAACTCAGGTCCGGCTTGCCAGACCATAAATCACGATAATCCAGGATATATGGTATATTCATTGCTTTGCTCACTTTATTTGCCAGTATTCCACTTGAATAAGGACTCATTGTGGCATAGATCACCTTGATATCATGCGTCCTGCAGATGTTACATGCTCGCCTGAATGCTGTTGCCAGCCAGCCAATTTTGGAGTCTAGAGGAAATATGTCCCTGCCAAATTGCCGTATTCCACTTCCAGCCTGCACATAAATACTTTTATCCCTGCTCCTGCCCCATATCTTTTCCCATAAATACAAAATTCGCATCGGGTCTATCGTCTCTGTTCTTATTATCTCTATCCCTGCCAGCTTCTTGATCAGCGTCTCATCTCTGCCCACATAACAGATGTCTTTAACTGTCAATACTACCGGTTCCCAGCCGTTTTCGGCAAGATTACGCACAATATTATACGACCGCTGAACTCCCGGTCCACTTAAGGGTGGAAAAAAATAGGATATTATTAAAGCTTTGGGCATTATGTTTTTTTGCTTCCTAACCAAATTTCACGGTTTCTAACCGGATCCTGCAACCGGATTTCACATTGCGCAGTCTCACCATTCTGCCTGTTACCATGACCTCAGCATCTTTCATCTGCCACCAGGTGTTTTCAGTAAATAAGTCTAATTCCTCCTGCTCCTTTTCCTGAATATGACGCTCCACTATATCATTAACACGCCATAATCCCTTTATATATAAAGTTATATCATCTATATCCCTACGGGCTTCTATCACTACAAGATCACGCTCATTTCCTATTTTTATGCTCTCTCGCTGTTCGTGCCAGCTGTAAATCTCTGATAAACGGGCTTTCCATACCGATGGGTCACCCTTTAAACGCTGCATCAGCCAGCGAAATACTTCCGAAAGAAGCAATATCTCCTCAAAAGTGCATACATTGAAATTAAATACTAATAATGACCGGAATTTCCGCGCTTTATCTATGATGTCTTCGATCCGCTCCTCCAAAGCATCCATACTGATCGCTGCTTTATCACTTCGCAGGGCATGATCACTGAAATTCACCGGTATCTCCAATATACCACCTTCCTTATATCCATTCAAACTCAGATAAAAAGGATAGCCTATGCCATGGATATATCCCTGCAAATCCGGCATTGCCCACGAACTGTCCCACTTCAAACCGTTACTCTGATATAATGCCGTCTCCTTCGCTTCCGGTAAAATAAAATTCTCTTTTCGGGCCCCATTTATTGTGGTTCCTGTAAATGCAGATAACTCCTTAGTAGACTTCTGATACGCAGCTTCCTTACTTTCTCGACTCAAATATAAACCAAACCCATGACCAAATGATTCCAGTTCATTCTTTTGAGTTTTCAGGTCTGGTTCCGCTAATTCATAATCCACTCCTGCCTGCTTCTCGTCGCCCACACCAAAGAAAAATGTGCTCTGTATCCCATTATCCTTCTCTAGACCTGCTATTAAATCAAAATTCCAGTACGGCTCCCAGTTATCAAATAAATAGCGCAGTAAACCCCAAAAATTTCGGAGATGATACTGTACCCGCCAAAAACTCCGCAACCAGTAAAATAAGCTCTCCCAAAATCGCATACCATTCCATTTGGTTAATTTATCCACACTATGCGTTATCGCTATTGCATACTGCTTATTACCTGGCCATAACGGCTTCTTCAACAGGGGATACCTCAAATAACTCTCACCTTCACTCAAAAATAACTCTACCAGATTTATCATGCCGGTTAAATATGGATAGTTCATATACTTCTCAAAATTCGACTGCTGATAACTGAAACGCTTCTGAGCGTCCCGATGCTTGATAGTATCCTGCTCCTTACCCGTTAAATGAAAATAAATATTACCTATCAGATCAAAGTGAAATACTCCCACATAAAATCTCTGCTTCTTTGCATCACATGTGAATGATATCGGTTCCACTATATCCCTGCTGCATATATAAGGTATCTCATAACCAATATTAAAACTCTTCAATAATTGCTTGATATCCCCCTTACCAAGATTATCATAATTGTAATGTATCGCATCATGCAGAACGCATATAGCAAATCCTCGCGGATGTTCTGATAAATATTCCTCGACTATCTTCTTATTGGACACATACATAAATGGTATATCTTCCACACTCGCATATTCGTCATCAGCTAATATCCGATAACTGTAACCTAACACCGAAAATAGATATGCTATACTGTATTCTATTTTACTCCGATGTTCTCGTAATTTATGATCTACCATCACTGCAAACATTTTTGGCTTCTCCTTCTTTACGGCTTACTTATTATCTTTCACTCTTTTTGTCAATATCCAAAATTTATTTATCCGCTATCTTCACAACTTTTCCCCTGATGAAACATATTTTTCCCCAAATTGTTTGACAGCTTTACCCGCCAAATTTCTTTTGCTCTCACGTGCATGTGTAGCTCAGTTGGTAGAGCAGCTGACTCTTAATCAGCGGGTCTAGGGTTCGAGTCCCTACACATGTACCACTTTTTTTTTACCCCAGGGAGAATCTCTTCCAGAACAACAAAGCTCAATCTCACATTAAAATGTCACATTGTGCTTTGTTGTTGTACCTTATTTTCGCTTTAGGTGCTAACTGACTATTATTTATAGGACTTATAGGACGTATAGGTCCTATGATTTTTTTTAAGAGAAGGAGTTACTATTTTTCTGGTGATTATTCCCATTCGATAGTAGCTGGAGGTTTGGAAGTGATATCAAAGAAGAGATTGGCTACGTGAGGTAATTGTTTTACCTCTTTTACCAGTGCTCTCAGGAAGTGTATGTCCATCTCATAAAAATCGGCTGTCATGGCATCTATAGAAGTTACAGGTCGCATCACATATACCTGTCTGCCTTCATCATCAAAGAGAGGCAGCTGCACTACCGGCATCTGCCAGATTTCCGGGATAGACTTCACTCGCTCCATCAGCAGATCATCAACCATTCTCAGCTTGTTACAGGCATCTTTTGAAAGATTATGCCTGCCTAAGGTATAATTCCCTAATTTGCTGTCAACCGTGAATAAAGCTCTATTTACCGATTCCATTTGATTGATCGCTGTCTGGGCAGCAATTCTTAAATCCTGCCAGTTATGCTTTCCAATATTCTGGTAAGAGAAGAGCACTGGATGTTCATATGTGCGGCAATCACCCATCACTCCAACACTGCGAACAGGCAATATTATGGCATTCAAACCACAATCTATTGATATTTTTTCCAGTTTCTGCCGTTCTTTATTTGACAGTATGAAGTCTTCGCAACTGTCTGATGTAAGTATCCTGATTGCCAGTCCGGGACCCGGGAAAGGATGCCTGTTCACTAATTCTGCCGGAATATTTAATTCCAGACCCAGTTTGCGAACTTCATCTTTATACAATTCTTTTATCGGCTCAATAATCTTTCCGTCGGCTATCAGTTTTTCAATTTCACTTACACGATTGTGATGTGTTTTGATTTTGGCAGATTTATCAGAGTCACCACTTTCGATTGTATCCGGATAGATAGTTCCCTGCACCAGCAGAATACTGTCATCATTAAATTCACTGATCGCTTCATTTGCTATCTCAACGAATAATCTGCCGATTATCAGTCTTTTCTTCTCAGGATCATGCACCTCGCGAAGCTCTGACAGGTAGCGGTCTTCAGCATCTATCAATTTCAGATTATTATACCCTAACTGCTGTAGATGGTCAATAATGTTTGCTGATTCCTGATGACGCATGAACCCTGTATCGATATGAATAGCAAATATCCTCTCTGCCCCCAAAGCTGCCAGACACAATTCCATTGCCACCAGTGAATCTACACCCCCGGATAGAAGGATCAGTAAATTATTTTTTCCTGCCTGCCTGCGGACTTCCGCGATCAGTTCTTCTTTGAAGTTCTCCACTTTCCAGTTTCTCTGCTTTGTACAAATACTTAAAAAGTTATCCAAAATCTGATTGCCATATTCCGTATGCGATACTTCAGGATGAAATTGCACACCAAATATTCGATTATTATTTGATTTATAAGCAGCTATGGGCACGTGGTCTGTAGATGCTGTGACTGTAAAACCTTTTGGTAATTCTACCACATGATCGCCATGGCTCATCCATACCTTCTGCTCTTGAGCGGTTCCGGTAAATATTCCTCCCTCATCAGTGCATTTGATCTCTGTATAGCCATATTCTTTATTACTGCCACTTTCTATCTTTCCACCTATCAGATGAGCGATCAATTGATGACCATAACAGATTCCCAATAGCGGAACCGGCAAATCCAAAAGAGAAAGCTTGATCCGATGAGCATCGTGTGCAGTAACAGACTGTGGTCCCCCTGAAAAGATGATTCCCTGGATACGTGGCATATATTCGAAGTTTTCCGGTTGATATATTTCGCTAAATACACCCAGATTTCGAATTCTTCTGGCAATAAGGTGGGTATATTGCCCGCCGAAATCAATGATCGCTATTTCATTCTGCATTAATTATATTTCCCTTTACTTAGTTAATCACCAAGCAGTCTTTCCAGTACACTGCTGTAAAACTCATGCTCAGCTTTCAGTCCTCGCATCTCTACTTCCTCAAGTGAGTTAGCTCCTCTTAGATCAACATCTTTCTGAGCTATTATCCTGCCAGTATCCAAACCTGCATCTACAAAATGAACCGTGATCTTTGTCATTGCTAATCTCTGCTGCCATGCCCATTCATAACCATGCAACCCCTGATGCTGAAGAGTATCAGCCGGATGGATATTAATGATACGCTGGGGAAATAGTTCTACAATTTCCTTTGGCACTATCAGCATGTATCCAGCCAGAATAATGAAATCAGGATTAATTTCAGCTAACCATTCCTTTAATTCCTGATTATAATGTAAGCGTTTTTTATCTTTAGATGAAATAACTTTTACAGGGATTCCTGCCATAGTAGCCTTTTCCAGTCCATTAGCGTCCTGATTATTACTGAATACGTAAATTACTTCTGCCAGAGGCTGCAAGGCACCAGATGAAATGTTTTTAAGAATAGCCTCCAGATTGGAACCTCTACCGGAAATCATGATCAGCAGCTTTTTCTTTTGGCTCATTGATGAGTTCCTGCTGCCGATGTCTGTGCGGTAATACATGTCTTTAAATCTCACTCTTGCCACAGCTTCATAGGCATTTTTAATAGCAGATTCCAGATCTTCCCCATTACCCACTACATTTAAGACCCTGCCACCGGAAGTTACTACTTCACCATTATTTATCTTACTGCCAGCATGGAAGATAATGCCGTCAATATCTGATGGTATATCTATTTTAAAACCCTTGTGATACTGCTGCGGATAACCGCCTGATGCTAAAACAACATCAACAAAATATCCTTTATGAAATTCCGGCTTAATTTCTGCAAGACCACCCTGCATACAGGCAAGAATCAGTTCCAGGAAATCGCTTTTAAGAGCCGGCAGCACTACCTCAGTCTCAGGGTCTCCCATTCTGACATTATATTCCAGCACTTTGGGTCCTCCAGATGTGAGCATTAAGCCAAAATAAAGCACACCATGATAATTGAATTGTTCCGCCTGCAACCCGGCAATACTGGGTTCTATGATTTCCTTTCTGATTTCTGCCAGCATCTCATCATTACAGAATTCTACGGGACAAAAAGCTCCCATACCACCAGTATTAGGTCCTTTATCTCCATCCAATAGCTGTTTATGATCCTGAGAAGGTAATAATATCTGATATTCACTCCCGTCAGTGAATGCCAGGATTGATAGTTCCTGACCAATAAGCAATTCCTCTATCAGGAATCTGGCATCAGTCCCATAAGTTTCTTTAATGCTCTGCAGGGCATTATCAGCTTCTTCTACAGAATTACAGACAAATACGCCTTTTCCTGCAGCCAGTCCATCATACTTGATCACACACTTGCCAGCTAATTCCCGGCAGTATGCTGAGGCTGCTTCTAATTGGTCAAAAGTGTGGTATTCGGCAGTTCTCACGCCGTGTTTATTCATAAATTCTTTGGCAAATATCTTCGAGCTTTCCAGTTGTGATGCAGCTTTATCAGGCCCAAACACCATAATGTTGCTTCCCTGAAAATAATCAACTATTCCCATACTTAAAGGCTGCTCTGGTCCGACAAAGATCAGTTTCACTCTGTTCTCTTCACAAAAACTCCTGATTCCGGCAAAATCACTAACATCAAGTTTCACATTGTTACGAGTACCTGCATTTCCAGGGATGGCATAAACTTTATCTACTAAAGGACTTTGCCCCAGTTTCCAGCAGATTGCATGCTCTCTGCCACCCGAACCTATCACAGCTATCTTCATAAATTTTCCTCAGGATTTGTTTTTTCTATTTTTAAATTCGTTATCAGCATCTATAAGTGACTGCTTGATCGCAACAATTTCATTATTAACTATCTCACGTAATCTGCCGATATTCAGGCAGTTAATAGCTGCCCTGGCAGCATTATCAGGGTCTAAAACGGTTAAACCTGGTGTTTTGGAAGGCATCATCAGCGTAGAATTTATATTCACCAGCATATCAAGTTTGTCTTTAAAAGGAGGACAGCTAATTACTGGCAATGAACTATTTGCAGCCAGTGCCCCACCTAAGCCATTTGATCTGCCGGCTACTGCAATTATCACTCCAGGTTCGATAGAATTATTATACTCACTCAATATCTGCGGCAGTCTTTCTCCATTTTTATGTGCAGAACATACTCTCAACTGAGTAAATATCTCATACTTTTCCATTGCCTTGATCATTTTCTCGCAATGCGGTAAGTCAGAAGTAGATCCCATAAAAATTGTTACATATCCATCTTTTATGATTCCTTCTTTAACCAGATTATTTGCTATCCTCTGCCTGATATCCAGTGTTTCATCCTGTATAATATTTCTACCTGTTATTATCTTATAAATAGATAAGTAACGTCTTGATGTCTCAGAAATCACTTCAGGTGGTAAAAGCTCTGGCAGCACATCGTCTTTTTTATTGTTCAACAGCCACTGTCTTACATACTCCTTGTCCATCTGATCTATATTACCAGAGCTCTTTTCATAAGATTCCATTGACCAAAATCGCGAACTGTCAGGGGTATGAATTTCATCTATCAATATCAGTTTACCATCTAACATGCCAAATTCATACTTGGTATCCACTAAGATGATCCCTTTCTCAGCCAGCAGATCAGTTCCCCTTTGAAAAAGCTGAAGCGCAACTTCTGCCATCTGATCATATAATTCCTGAGTAGTCCAGCCTTCATTAATGATATCTTCCGGTGTGATCTCTCTGTCATGCTCCTCTTTAGTTGTGGGAGTTAATATTGGATGAGAAAATTTCTGGTTCTTAGTAAGTCCATCAGCAGTCTTCACACCGGAAAATACTCTATCTCCTCTTTGATACCGTCTCCACATGGAACCAGTGAGATAACCGCGAACTATCATTTCTATTCGAATAGGTTCTGCTTCTTTGACTAAAGCAATATTAGGGTCTATCATCTTGATAAAATGATTGCCGATTACATCATCGGTCTGCTGAAACCACCAGTCTGAAATTCCATTAAGCACTGCTCCCTTATAGGGTATCTCAGAGTTTAGCACACTGTCAAAACTGGATATACGGTCAGATACAACCAGCATCCTTACATCCTCGCTGATACGGAAACTGTCTCTTACTTTTCCACTATGGATCTTTTTTAACTGTGGTGAGTTAATTTTATTAATTACATACATTTGCGTCCTCTCATTTTTTTTAGTGCCGGAAATGTCTCAATCCGGTAAATATCATGTTAATTCTCAATTCTTTTGCTTTTTTAATCACTTTTTTATCCCGAATGGAGCCACCTGGCTGGATTACATTTCTTATGCCATATTCGGCTGCCAGTTCCAGGTTATCAGCAAAAGGAAAATAAGCATCCGAAACCAGAACACACTCGCTGATACTCTCTGCATTTGCCTCATTCCCCAGATTCACAAGCGTTTTATCTAAGGCTAATTGCGTTGCAATCAGCCTGTTTGGCTGACCGGTTCCCATCCCGGTTAATCGTAATACGCCCCCCTTAGTTCGTTGCACTATTGCGATCGCATTAGATTTTAGGCTGCGAACTGTATGCAGACCAAATTCTATCAATTCCAGATCATCTGCCAGAGTTTTGTTCTCACCAGAAACCTGTTTTATAGCATCAAACAGTTTATTATCGCTGCTTTGCCAGAGCAAAGAACCCTGCACAAATCTGAGATCATGATCTCGCTGGAGTCTGTCCGGATCAAGCCTGACAATTCTCAGGTTTTCATGGAATGACAGGTAATCTATCACTCCTGCCGCAAATGCCGGAGCCGCTATTACTTCAATGAACTTACGCTGTGACTTATCAGGATTATTTAATTGCAGAAATTCCGCTGTTTCCAGTTGCAGTTCACGATTAAAGGCAATAATAGAACCAAAAGCAGAGATTGGATCACCAAACCAGGCGTTAATAATTGCCTCTTTCTGATCTTTGCCGCAGGCAAAACCACAGGGATTCAGATGTTTGATAATAGCTGCAGCAGAATGGGGTAATGCTCTCACAGTAAGCAGGGCAGCTTCTATATCCAGAATATTATTATATGAAAGTTGCTTGCCGTGCAGATATTCCAGATCTGCCAGCGAATCAATAGTATGCTGATCACGGTATAATACTGCTTTCTGGTGCGAATTTTCACCGTAACGTAATTCTTTGCCCTGGTTATAGGAAAGCCGAATAGATTTCTCACCGGCATATTCATCCATAGTAGTTGCAATCATGGCATCATAATCCGCTGTATGATTAAACGCCTTTCTCATCATGCTGTAGCGGAATTCCTCACTTACGCAGCCATTATGCTCCGCCAGCTCTTTACTTAATTGTCCATAATCTTCAGGATCAGTGATAATTGTCACCCATTTATAGTTTTTTGCTGCTGACCTGATCATGGTAGGCCCGCCTATATCAATATTCTCAATCAATTCTGCTAATTGAGCCTGCAGCTTCGCTTTCTCTGCAAATGGATATAGATTGCAGATCACCAGATCAATTGGCTGAACATGTAATGATTCAGCTTCTTCAGCATCTTTCTCACGATCAAAAAGTAACGCGGATTCCACCTGGAACGAGATGGTTTTCATTCTACCGCCAAACGCTTCAGGATTTCCAGTTATTTGTTGTATATCAACTACTTGAAGACCTGCCTCTGTTAATTTACTTTTAGTACCGCCAGTGGAAATTATCTCACATCCGCATTCATGCAGTTGACCGGCTATGGCTTCTATACCTGTTTTATCTGAGACACTTATTAAAGCTCTTTTTATCTTAATTAAATTCATGTATTTTCCTTTTATATGCTATTGGGGTTTTTAATAATATTAACTACCGGGAAGTAAACAAGATCTTTGAAATCCTGATCAAACACATGGTCATCACTTGCCGGTAAAGAATCCGCTAATATCCTTGCTGCTCGCAGATTCTCCTGATAAATATCTTTAAAAGACTTTATCGGATTTTTACTTATCTCTTCACTTTCTATGGCGTTATCTATATCAAGGTCAACTAACTGCTTAAACTCTGTTTCACTTAAATGTGTCCATTCACCCGTGTAAATATTGAATTTGTACTGGCTCAAGAATTTACAGGCATTTTTACAGATGAATTTTATGGCAGCTACTGTATAATCAAACTCCTCTTCAGAAAGTATATAGTGCATATTCAGCCTTATCCAGCCCGGTTTTAAGCCTGCCAGATGTTTATTCTTAATCACTTTCATATATTTCTCTGATAATTCTTTCTCTATGTGCATGATCAGATGCCCGTAAGGTCCCGCACAAGAGCAGCCAGCCCTGGTTTGAATACCAAAAAGATCATTCAACAGTTTAGTGGCAAACTTGGGGTGAATTACCATATCCGTATCTTTGTATTTGATATTAAAGGGGATAATAGCAACTTTTTTACAGGGGTCTGTTTCTCCTAAAAAGACCAGGTTTTCTACTTCGCTCAATTCTTCATAAAATCTGCGGGTAAAATACCGTTCTATTGTTTCTATATTTTTCAATCCTACTTTTTCTTTTAAACCCATCACCAGTGATACTCTTAGTGCCTGCATAATTCCCGGAGTTCCAGGCTTCTCCCGGGTCTCTATATCCTCCACAAAAAGCTCCTGAGTCTTGGATACATAATCCACTGTACCTCCTGCTGCAATACTGGGAGGCAGGTCTTTACGGTAAATCCTTTCATTAAATATCAAAACTCCACTGGAACCAGGTCCTCCCAGAAATTTATGAGGACTAAAAAAGATAGCATCATAAAAACTCTCTTCATTATAATTCATGTCAATTTTTATATATGGACCGCAGGCTGCAAAATCAAAACAGGCAAGGCAATTATGCTTGTGCAGTATGCGGGCAATTGCATAAGTATCAGATAATAAACCGGTCACATTTGAGCCGGCAGAAAAAGAGCCGATCTTGGGTCTATCAAGGTAGATGGGATCAGAGACAATTTCCTCCAGCGTTTCCAGGTCAATAGAACCGTCATTTCCCAGGGTCACTTCCCGAACGTCACATAATGTCCGTCGCCACATGATCTCGTTCGAATGGTGCTCATACGGACTCACAAACACTATTGGCTTGTGATGGTCTATATAATGCAGTAAAGCATCATGACAGGAAGATTGCTCTACACCCCGGCGGGATAGACAGCTTTCCAGGAAATAATTGTATCTTTCACGTGTTGCCGGTGATAAATACACTCCCAGAATCTGTTGCAGGCGTGTAATACCACCTGTTGTTCCATATTCCGTGAAAATGATCTTGCCATGCTTGCCGGCATTGACTGCCTTTTTTATCCTTTTCTCGGCTTCATGCAGTAATGAGGTCATGGTTTTACCGGTATAATCATCTTCAGTATGTGTATTTGCATAATACTGTCTGATATTATTCAGATGTTTCTCAATAAAATGCAGATTTCTACCACTGGCTGTATAATCAAGATATACCAGGGGTTTTTCTCCATACGGAGTAGGTATCAGCTTGTTTCTGCCGATAAGTTCTTCCCTTAACCAGTCCAGATCTTTGATTTTGTCTTTGATTTCCATATAAAATCTTATCTCCTGCTTTCCAGATGCTCCACAATATTCCTGAAAATTTTAAGCCCCTCTCCAGTATCTGCTATTTCTGGCGCTACCCTTTTCATGCGTGCCCAGTCTGGATGATTATACAGCGATAAAAAAGCCTCAGGATGAGGCATTAAACCAAATACCTGTCCCGTTTCATCACATAATCCGGCACAGTTCAAATCCGAACCATTGGGATTAGCAGGATATTCATCTGTGAGATTTCCTGCTTTATCACAATAGGAAAGACAATTTAAACCACCTGTCTTAATACTCTGCGTAATCTGCTCATCCCTGATGATCAGTTTGCCTTCACCGTGGCGCACCGGCAGGGCAATTTTATCTATTCCCTGCAAAAATGGTGTAACAGAGTCTGGATTAGTACGGCAATATACCCAACGGTCTTCAAATTTCCCGGAATCATTCAAAGTTAGGGTCACTTCCTGCAAATGTTCATGCTGCACATTAGGCAAAAGCCCCATCTTCACCAGAAACTGGAATCCGTTACATATTCCCAGTACGAATTTACCTGCCTCTATAAATTCCAGAATGGCACTATAAAACAGCTTCCCATCTGCCATCCGCTTATACTTCATCTTGTTTGCCAGCACTTTGCCAGAGCCCAGGTCGTCTCCAAATGAAAATCCACCTGGAAAATTCAATATCTCATAATCATTGATATTCACTTTCCCTAGAAAGACATCATTAAGATGCACTATTTTCGTTTCTGCTCCGGCAAGCTCATAGGCTGCTGCCAGTTCCCTTTCACAATTTATTCCGTATCCGGTGATAACTAACGATTTTATTTTATTCATACTTCGCATCCTGATCATATTTCCTGCAAAGTCTTTGACCAACTCTGCTGAAGCGCATTAATTTCCAAAGAAATTACCGATTTTCCATTAACAGTCACCTGTAATTCTCCGGTATCTGTTATCTTACCAATATAAAAGGCATTATTACCCATCAGGTCTTCAAATTTCGCCTTATCTTCTGACCTGATAGAAACTACAAATCTACTATGTGATTCTGAGTATAAAAGTGCTTCCGTACTCAATTCAGTATTATTGAGCATGATATCTGCCCCTAATCCGGTACCTAACAGGCATTCTGAAATGCAGACTGCCAGGCCTCCATCAGAAATATCATGACTGGAAGCTATTAGCCCCTGCTGATTAGCTGCCATCACTTTTTTATAAACTGCAGCAGCTTTTTCAATATTTACCTTAGGTACATTTGCCCCTAAATATCCCATAGATTTATAAAATTCTGAAGCACCTAACTCATTATAAGTGTCACCTATCTGATAAATAAGATCACCTTTCACTTTAAATTCACTTGTCACCGTCTTCCTGATATCAGGTATTAAAGCAGTCATTGAATACAAGATTGTGGGTGGTACAGAGATTTTGATATCTCCGGACTTGAAATCATTCTTCATGCTGTCTTTTCCTGATGTCATCGGGATATTGTAATACGTTGCCATATCATATAATGCCTGATTCATCTGCACCAGCTTAGCCAGCTTGATCTTGCCATCCGGATTTGATATGGGATCATAAAGCGAGTCCGGAACACAGAAATTATCATTAACCGACCAGAACAACATCTCAGAATTCTCAGGGTCAGGTAATTGCCCGCCAATCGAAATTATCTGCCTGATAGCTTCATCAAATGCTCCGGCAGACATCTGATAAGCATCAATATCGCCATATTTGGGACTGATCCCGCAGGAAACAGCTATCCCTTTCCAGCTTTCAAAATCCAGCCGCATAACAGCCGCATCCTGAGGCGATGTGCCAGAGATGCCCATCAGAGGCTTGATCACGGTTTTTCCCTTCACTTCATGATCATACTGCCTGATCACACTCTCACGGGAACAAATATTCCAGTCAGACATTAATCGAAGTAATATCTCATTATGATCATCTATGTTTATTTCCGGCTCAGATAATTCCGGTTTCTGCCAGACAGCTTCCATGATCTTGCGAGGATAGCCATTATGCAGAAAATCCATGTTCAGATATGCTACCGGTTTTTGATCATATTGCACATCAATGTATCCGGTATCGGTAAATTTACCTACCCGGCTGAGCTCCACTTCCCGCTCTTCTGCCAGTTTGAGCAGCGCGGGATAATTTTCCTCTTCCACAACAAAAGTCATTCTTTCCTGAGATTCAGAAATATATATTTCCCAGGGCATTAAGTTTGCATACTTCAAGGGAACTCGTTCCAGATACACCTCTGCCCCACCTGAGATTTGAGCTAATTCACCGATTGATGATGATAAGCCGCCAGCTCCATTATCCGTTGAGCACTTGATCAATCCTGCCAGCACAGCTTCCTGCATATAATCCGATAGCAGCTTCTGAGTGATGGGACTGCCGATCTGAACTGCTGATTGTGGTGAATTCTCATCTATCTCTGCTGAGGAGAAAGTGGCACCATGAATACCATCCTTGCCTACTCTTCCACCTGCCATGATTATTAAATCACCGGCATCAATATCCTTTGACCATGATACCTTCTCACCATAGCGTAAAGGCATCACTCCCCCTGTCCCGCAATAAACCAAAGGTTTACCGCTATAGCGTTCATCAAAGATGATCGCTCCATTAATTGTGGGAATACCAGATTTATTGCCCCCGTCTTCTATTCCTTTCCTCACCCCTTCAAAAATCCGCCGGGGATGCAATTGCCCAGGCAATAAGGGCTTATCATAATCCGGAGGTCCAAAACACAGGACATTGGTGTTAAATAGAAGCTGAGCTCCACCTATCCCTGTTCCCAATGGGTCACGGTTATTGCCTAATATGCCAGTAATAGCTCCGCCATAAGGGTCAATAGCAGATGGCGAATTATGTGTTTCCACTTTCCAGACAAAAACCCGCTCTTCATCTATCTGCACTACGCCTGCATTATCGGTAAATACCAGTTTCAGCCAGTTATTACCAGAAGCCTCATAGCGGCTGATTATTTTGTCTGTAGAGCCTTTAATATAGGTTTTAAATAGTGAATCAATTTGTCTTTCTTCCCCGGTTGCCACATTTCTGTAATTGATCAGTGCCCCGAATTCTTTGTGCTTGCAGTGTTCTGACCAGGTTTGAGCTATCACTTCCAGTTCGCAATCCGTGATCTCTTTACAAATACCACGCTTACTACGCATGATTGAGACTTTATCTATTTTGAAGTATTCCTGTATTGCCTTCATCTCTGCCAGATTTAAGGACAGCAGTCTCTCTTTGGAAATTGCTGAAAGCTCAGCATCACTTACTGCCAGATCAATAATTTCAAGAGCGGAATGCTCAGTAATTCTCACTTCCGGTATATAGATTATCTCAGGCTTTATTGCTCCGAATTCAAAGTGGTTTATCAGTTTATTTCCCAGTATCTTATCAGCCAGCTCTTCAAGTTCTTCCTTAGATAGTGCTGCCTCAATCAGATATAAGTCCTGGGAAAATATATGCTGTCTTTTAACGTCAATATCAAGATCAAAAAGGTCTGCAAGTGTCTTTTGAGCAGATATCCCTTCATCATCAGTAACACCTGGGAGTTTCGCTACCAGCACAAAGCTGCTGAATGTCTCATCCTGAAATAAAGAATTGATATACACATCGTGGAGAATACTGTCCTTTAAACCTTTTTGAGCAAATTCCAGAACCTGCTCCTCGGGCAGATCATAATTGATATTAAACAATCGGGTTGCCTTCACCTTACCGGTTGTAATACCCAGATAATTACCGGCATCCCTGATTATTCTTTCTGCTTTGTTATCTTTTATACCGGATTTAAGCACTAATTGGATTTGATTGATCATTTATTTTCCCTGTACATCTTTTGTGTTATAATTCAATATCCGGGGCTGGTTGCCAAGAGAATGGATCACAATTTTCTGCTCCTGAGTTATCTCACCAGCAATACAGCATTTATATCCCAACTCTCTTATCAGGCGGCACAGCTCTTCTGCTTCCGCATTATCAGCTATCAGCAGCATACCATTCCCCATATTCCAGATCAAATATGCCTGTTCCTCACTGATATCACCCATCTCCTGTACCTTTTTCATAAAATCATGCGGAGCCTGAAGATTATCAAGTATTGCCCCGGTACCTGTCAGTTTCAAGACTCTATTCAAGTTATCTGCTATACCACCACCTGTAACATGGACTATACCCTTAATCTGCTTCCTGCTCTTGATCAAACTGGTTATCAAAGGAGAATATATCAGGCAGGGAGTAAGCAGTTTCTCTCCCCAGGTGCACTCATCTTCATATTTTTCTTCATGCCAGTTTTCTCCAAATCGGGCAGATAATACTTTCCGCAGCAGTGAGAACCCGTTGCTGCGGAATCCTCTGCCTGCCAGACTGATCACCTTATCTCCGGGCATCACATCCTGTCCGGCGATTGGTTCAGCTAATTCATCAGGTAATATCCCGGTAGCTGTTGAACACCAGTTGAAGTGCATTCCATTTCCCCAGCCCCCTATTCTGCTGCCTAATTCAGCTATCTCTCCACCTGGCACAGAGATACCGGAAAAATCTGCAGCAGCTGCCAGACCCTGCATCAATTGCTCCACAATCTCAGCATCCAGATAATCAACATCCAGTATATTGCTCAGATTTGCTGCTTCAAAGCCATTTGCTGCCAGATCATCAACTACCATTGCCACCAGATCATAACCCAAAGTATTATATATCCCGGTTCGTTCTGCCAATTCCACTTTTGTACCTATCCCATCGGAAGTGATACCCAGGCGAACTCCATTATAATCTATCACATTAGCAAATGCCCCGTCAATTCCCTTCTTCAAATCTCCAGCTTTGCCGACTCTGTTCTTAAAAGTCTGTTTTGCCCAGCTAAAAGCTATCCGGGAACATTTGTTTCCCAGATCAATATTAGTTCCGCTTTCTTTAATTTTCATTATTCCCTGCTAAAAATTATTATTACTGTCAGGAGCTTTATTCTCTCCCGGAATATAAACATCATGAGCCTTGCCTTCCCGGATAGATAGTGCGGAGATCAGCTCCAGTTCAGCTTTCTGGTGAAATTCCATGATGTCTGCTGCTCCGCAGGTGCTCATAGATGCCTTGATCTTGGTCAGCGTTTCATCCAGGTTATCCCGCAGCCGTCCACTGTATTCCACAAAGCCTTCCACACCTTCTACGAACTTCATCTGATGATAACGTTTTTCCACCCATTCTCGGGCTTTGGCACTGCCTTCTCCCCAGTAAGGCTTCATAACGCGGTTATTGATCACTATCTTATTCGTTGGCGATTCTTCCATCCTGGCAAAGTATCTACCCATCATCACATAATCCGCACCGAGTGCCAGGGCAATTGTAATATCCTTTGTACTGGTCACCCCGCCATCTGCAATTAGAGGTATATATCTGCCGGATTCCTGATAATACAGGTCTCGCTCCTGAGCTACATCAATAATAGATGAAGCCAGCCCCCTGCCGGTTCCTTTCTGCTCCTGTGTTATGCAGATAGAACCTCCACCCATACCAATTTTTACGGCTGAGCAGCCTATTTTCACCAGGAATCTAAATGCCTCGGCAGTAATTATATTACCACCAATTAAAGGAATATGCGGATAATTTGCTAAAGACCATTCCACTGTTTCCTGCAGATAAACCGAGAATCCATCCGAAGAATCCACTGATATCACATCAACTTCCTCAGCAGCCAGTGCTTTGATTCGCTCCCTGTAATCATGCGTATTCACAGCAGCTACTGCCAGCAGCCTTTTGCGGTCATCATGTACTTCATCAGGATTATTTAAATGATCATTAATATCCTTGCGAAAAACCAATGATAACAATCTTCCTTCTTTATCCAGAATCGGCAGTACAGACTTGTGACTCTGCAGAAGCAGATTATTCGCTTCTTCCAGATCATCAATATTTATTCCTACTTCACAGTTCTCCTTGACTATCATCCTCTCACCCACTGTCTCATTGCCATGCAGTCCCAGATCATAATCATATTTTGATAATAAACCCATAAATACGTTTTTATCATCAACAACTGGAAAGGTTGAATAACCAGTTTTTTCCCGTATTTCATACATCTCTGCTATCGTCATCTCGGGATCAACTGTTTTAGGATTCACAAATCCTGCTTTGTGGCTTTTTATCTTTTTGATCATCTCTGCCTGCTTTTCTACGGACTGAGAACAAAATATAAATGCCACACCACCCAGCTTTGCCAGCTCAATGCCCATCCGGTCGCCTGATACACTCTGCATCGCAGCTGCTACTATCGGTATATTCAATTTATATTTCTTTTCATTATCTGCACTGTAAACTAAAGGAGTCTGCAAACTTATTTTATCAATAGTAGAATACTCCGTAGTTAGCCCCGGCAGCAGCCTGAACTCCAGCAGAGTCCTGGAAGGTTCATAGATTATTCGTTTTGCCATTTAACCTCCGTCCCTAAACCAGACGCTTAAATTTTATATCATCTACGGTATATTTCTTCTCGCAATAGGCGCATCTTACGGTCATCGTCTTTGTATCAATATTAAAACGGCTGCTCATATTTTCTGTATTTGTGATGCAATTATGATTAGGACACACTATCAGATATTCTATTACATCAGGAATATCTGATTTCTCCTTGCTCACTACTTCATAATTCTGGATCTGGATAAAAGAAGCCGTTGGTGAAATTAAAGCTATACTATGCTTTTCTGCCTCACTCAAAATATAATTCTCAATCTTGATCAAGTCCTTCTTTCCCAGTTTTGAACTGCTCAGATTTGAGCCTATCACAAATAGTGAGGATTCCACTAAATGTAATAACTGGGCGATATACAGCGCTTTGCCTGCGGAAATATGATCAATCACTGTGCCGTTTTCAATTTGTCTTACTTTCATTATCTTCATTTCATACCTCACCAAGTAATATTGATATGATCGCCTGTCGCGTATATACGCCATTTTTTGCCTGCGGAAAATAATAAGCATATTCCGTATCATCCACATCTGTATGTATTTCATCTACCCTAGGCAGAGGGTGCAATACCTTCAAATTTGATTTCACGCCAGAAAGTATCTCCCGCCTCATCACATAAGACCCTTTCACTTTATTATAATCTTCGATATCAGCAAACCGCTCCTTCTGTATGCGGGTCACATACATGATATCCACGTCATTGATAAAGCTGTCCATTTCCCGCTCTTCATGCCATTTAATCTGCTTCTCATCCAGATCATCCAGTATATAACCCGGCATGCGCAAATGTGAAGGTGAAGCAAAATAAAACTCCGGATTAAATTCACTCATTGCCTGGCATAGAGAATGCACAGTTCTGCCAAATTTAAGGTCTCCCACTACTCCTATCTTCAGATTTTCCAGCGTACCCTGCGTTTTCTTGATGGAATATAAATCCAGAAGTGCCTGCGTGGGATGCTGATTTGCCCCATCTCCGGCATTAATTACCGGAATATTTACTACTTCCGAAGCATAACGTGCTGCTCCTTCTATCGGTGATC
Organism: Candidatus Cloacimonadota bacterium; assembly: GCA_021735645.1. Classification (GTDB taxonomy): domain Bacteria; phylum Cloacimonadota; class Cloacimonadia; order Cloacimonadales; family TCS61; genus Stygibacter. The sequence goes on along the minus strand of JAIPGP010000019.1, from coordinate 5,284 downwards.
GCTGAATGATAATATCAACATACTGGCTGATCGTCTGTAATGTATCAGCAAAGGTCTCCCCCTTTTTTACTGAAGTATTGCCGGTGCCTGTCATGATCAATGTTTTTCCGCCCAGCCTCTTCACTGCGGTATCAAAAGAAAACAAAGTTCGCGTGGAAGGCTCAAAGAATAGCAGCGCTGCCACTTTATCGGAAATATTAACTTTTATCTTCCCACTCTCAATCTGCTCTGCCACATCTACAATATGCAGTATCTCTGCCTTGCTCAAATCTCGCATTGATATCAGATTATTCATTTCCCCGCCTTTCTATTATTCAATTGATTATATGCTTTCCAGGCTCGCTCACGATATATCTTAGCCGTTATACCCGGATTCTCAGACTGGATTATGCCTCTGCCCACTATTATGCAATCTGCTCCGCCACCTATTGCATCTTCTATGGTAATGTACTGCTGTCCCAGCTTGTCTGTCCCACTTTCCAGCTTAACACCAGGCATCAGCAGCAGCATTCCGGCAGGGAATTTCGCCTTAAACCGGCGAATATCTTCCTGATCTTTGCCATGTCCGATAAATCCTGATACTACTCCCGGATTCTTTCTGCCGGCTTCTATCACCTTTCTTGTGTAAGACTCATTTATCAAATTGCCTTTAGAGGACATCCGTGCCAGCAGAAAACTGCTCCTGCCCGTTAATCCCTCAAATAACCCGGAAAGAATGCCGGCTCCAGCCACCAGATGTACAGTGATAAATTCTGACCACTCCGAGATTCTATATATTCCTTTCCGATACTGCATCCGTACTGTATTGCCGATATCAGCAAATTTACGGTCTTCAAATATATGAAAGTCATAGCGTCTGGCATATTCCTGCAGTTTTCCCGTAAAATGCTCATCATAATCATCCAGGATATCTACATGCGTTTTCAGCATCACTATCTCTGCTGCCGTTTTATCTAATATTCTGAAAAATTCTGACTGACTGGTTACATCCAGTGATAATATCAAATTGCTCTGCTTCCTTTGCATTGTCTCTTTTAATTTTATAGTTAAGGGATTCAGATTTTCGACTTCCTGTGTGCTCTCTTCTGCCAGTGCCTGAGTGAATTCCTTCACCTGGTCTGCCATCTTATTATCAATATATTTTCCTTTCTGCAAAATTGCCAGTATTTCATCCAGAGCTATCAGACTATGAAGTATATAACCGGATTTTGCCAGGATGCCACTGCCGTCATTACTGCGGTCTATCACAACCACAAAGTCTTTCACGACCACGCCTTCCGCTTCCAGTCTTTCTGCCGTTTCTATCTTGCTCTCACCAGTTGTGATCAGATCATCTATCACAATACACACTGCTCCCGGAGTAAATTTGCCAATCACATTATTCCCTGTTCCATAAGCTTTCTCTTCTTTGCGCATATAGATCAAAGGTTTCTGCAACCGGTCGGCTACAAGAGAGGCAATTGGTAATGCTGTATAAGGTATCCCTGTGATCACATCAAATTCGATGCCCTGCAGTTTCTCTACTAATAATTCCACGATCCCGTCTAATAATTCCGGATATGATATCATATCTCGCAGATCAAAGTAAAATGGTGACACTTTACCACTCTTTAACGTGAATGTACCAAATTTCACTGCTCCAATTTTAAATAATTCTTCAATGAATTGTTCCCTGCTCATTCTGCTCTCCTACCTGTTAACTTCATTAATTTTTCCATTTATTATCGTATAGACCGGTGCTCCTTTATATCTATAATCTTCAAAAGGGGTATATCTTGCCCGGCTTCGATTACGTCTGCCCTTGATTATTCCTTCCTGCTCTGGGTCTATAATAGTCAAATTCGCCCTATTACCTTCTTTTATTTTGCCATAATCCCCCAAACCAAATATACTGGCAGCTTTGGTGCTCACCAGATCAATCAGCCGCAAGCGGCTCAACCGCTCCTGATGCACACAGGTTAACATTAGACGCATGGTAGTATCCATGCCTGGTATCCCTGACGGTGCGGTGGAATAGGCATGCCTCTTCTCCCGCAAGGTATGAGGCGCATGATCACTGCCAATCATATCTATTGTGAAATTACTTATCCCTTCCCATAAAGCAGCATTATCCTCTGCCGTCCGCAAAGGCGGATTCACTTTTGCCAGATTTCCCATGTGATTGCAAATCTGCTCGTTTAAAAGCAGATGATGAGGTGTCACCTCACAATATACCGGCTCACCCATTGCCTTCGCTGCCCTGATCATCTCTACTTCTTCAGTGGTTGTCACATGAGCAATATTTATACTGTTTCCGATTGATTTAGCTAATTGCAGGCAGATTTCCAGTCCGGTTATAGCTGCTTTCCGGGTTCGTATAATATTGTGATTCTCTATTTTCTGAGCATACTTGTATTTTGGAACAATAAATTTCTCCAGTTCTGTATGAATAGTCACTATTTTATTATGTGTCCCACCCAGCTCAAATACTTTACGCAGAACGGTCACATTGCTTAATATCTCATTACTGCTTGATGCCGATAAAAACACTTTAATGCCAATTACATCTTCAGGATCGTTTTCCAGTATCTTCTGCAATTGCCCGTAATTCTTGTTTGTTGCTCCCAGATAAAACCAGTGATTGATTTTTGCGTCTTTAGCTTCAGCTCGCTTCAAATCCAGATTCTTCTGATTAGTTGTTGCCGGTATTGTATTAGGCATATCAAACACTCCGGTTATTCCACCCCGGATGGCTGAGGCACTGCCGGTATGCCAGTCTTCCTTATAAGCTGCTTCCAAACCACGCATATGTACATGCGGGTCAATTACACCCGGGAAAACCCATAAGTTTTGACAATCAATAACTTCTTTAGCTGCTTCCGCCTTACTGCCAATACTCTCGATCAAACCATTCCTGATGATGATATTCGTCCGGGTTTCCTGGTATTCCACATTCTGTAATAAGATTTCTGCTTTTTTCATTTTACTTAAAATATTCCTTTTTTCCCGCTGCATTGCGGTGATATTCTCCAAATTCGGTTAATTTTTCTACCTGATGCCCTGCCAGCACTGGTCCTTCTACGCAAAGTCGTATGCCCAAAGGATCCATTGTGCAATTACCACAAATTCCGATTGCACATTTCATATATCTCTCAAATAAAAACTCATAATTCAATCCGGGGTAGCTTTGCAGTAATTCCCGCATCGCCTTCATCATTAATTCCGGCCCGGATACATATACCATATCATAATCATTATTTGACAATAGCTCTCTGGCTATATCCACACTAGTACCCGCTCTGCCAAAACATCCCGCATCTGTTATCTTTTTATATTCCAGTCCCAGATTCTCAAATCGCTCGCAGAAAACCAGGTCATCACGCGTTCTGGCTCCATTCACCACTGTAACCTGAGCACCCTTACGCAATAATTCCTTACAGAGATAGTATAAAGGCGGAGTGGCATATCCGCCACCTGTTAATAATATATTGTTCCCCTTTAACGAAAAAGAGGAGCCATAGGCACCTCTAAACGATAATAAATCTCCAGCCTGTTTCTCAAATAGATTACTGGTAAATTTACCCAGCTTCTTGATCGTTACGCCAAATTGATCTGATTCACATTCGGATATAGAAAATGGCTTCTCACCATTTGCCAGGTCTGTGAGCATAATAAATTGACCCGGCTTTGCCTGCAGATCATAATCAAAATAAAAGGTTCTTATAGTCGGAGTCTCTTCTACTATTCTGGCAATGGCTATGGTATTACGCCTGCTCATGCAATTTCTCCAGTCGCGGTATTTGACCTATATTTGTATAATTATGCTTCTTTAGATATTCTGCTATCCCCTGATTTATGATATTAAATACTTCTATGCCACCTGCATATACGGCACTGCCTACTCCCACCAGACTTGCTCCACTCATCAGCATCTCCACGGCATCGCTCCCGCTGGCAATTCCGCCTGTGCCTATTATCGGGATTGTCACCCGGGAATATGATTCATAAACTGCCCGTAATGCGATTGGTTTCACGCATACCCCCGAAACTCCTCCAGTACGATTGCTTAATACCGGTTTCACCAGATCTATATCTACCAGCATTCCCGGCCCCAGAGTATTGATCATGCAAAGTGCATCTGCTCCCGCGGCTTCTGCTGTAACTGCTATTTCTGATAGATTAGTAACATTAGGAGATAATTTGGCAATCACAGGAATTTTGCTGACTTTTTTAACTAATTTGACGATATCCGTCACTTGTTCTTTTGAGCCTGCCAAAGGTAAGCCAAATTCGTCCATCACATTAGGACAGCTCAAGTTCAGTTCCAGAAAATCTGACTTTGAATCATTTACATAGCGCGATAGTTCAGCAAAATCTTCCGCTGTAGTGGCAAATACGCTGGCGATAACAGGAATTTCCGGCATCAGCTTCTTAAAATCGTTTATCTCTGCCAGTCCATCAATGATACCGGGATTGCATAAACCCATACAATTTAATAAGCCACCGGCAAATTCTGCTACCACCGGTCCGGGATGTCCACTACGTGATTCCAAAGTTAAACTCTTGCTGGTTATGATGCCACAGCCATTTTCGATTACGTATCTCATCCCTGACCAGGTCATGCCCATTATCCCGGCAGGCAGTACTAAAGGAGACTTTGTCTTCTTACCCAAAAATTCCGTCGATAAGCTAATTTTTCCCTTCACTTCCTATTCCCGCTGTTATTAATTCCGCTCTCAGAATTGCTATACAAAAAAAATATTCACACTCTCAAGGTCAATCAATTTATAATTATTCACTTATATTTATTTCTCCTCTTTCGCAAACCCGGTGTACATATTAAAAAAGAGGAAGATTATGTAAACCTATTCCTGAACAATCTGGGTTAGGAAACAGTGATAAATTGAGCAAAAAAGTAGATATTAAACAGAAACGTATTATAAATATTAATAGGTATTATTTGAGTAGTAGAAGGGTTATTTGAGTAAATGATACACTTGTAACCCACAGGGAAGCCACAGGGAGGCAACTGGTAATTACTGGTGGAGGTGTTAAGTATCTAAACTACAATATAACAGTAAATTAAGCTAAAATCTGCTAAATAAGACTGAAAACAGAGAAATGAAACACTTGAACAAGAGAAGAGGAAGGTTAAAAATTAGATAAATTATAATGACTATCCGTATAGCTCCGCATAAGTAATTCCGCAAGAATTTGTACAAGCCGTAATTACTCTGTCTAATAACTCATTCTCATGAAATCTCCTATTCAACCTGTAGCAGAATTCATCAAGATATGACTGAAG
>JAIPGP010000018.1 GCA_021735645.1 Candidatus Cloacimonadota bacterium | reverse complement strand
TCCAGTAGTCGTGTAGTCGTGTTTTCGTGCAGTCGTGTAGTCGTGTTTTCGTGCAGTCGTGTAGTCGTGTTTTCGTGCAGTCGTGTAGTCGTGTTTTCGTGCAGTCGTGTAGTCGTGTTTTCGTGCAGTCGTGTAGTCGTGTTTTCGTGTTTTCGTGCAGTCGTGTAGTCGTGTTTTCGTGCAATCGGAGGAATTATGGCGTATAGAGAAGATGGTAATCTGGCAGTATTTGTGGAGAATTTTTGTGAGATACATGGTCGCTTTGGGAATAAGGTTTACCGGAGAAAGAATAATGGTCAGCCCTGGATTTATGATTATGTGTATAAGCCCAAATATGCTCCAACAACATTGAGCAGGCGTAGTGTGTGCGTGGTGAAGGCTGCTTCGGGGATATCTAATCCGCAGTATAAGGGGTATAAGGCAATTATTAATAAGCTTTATTATTATACGCCATATTTTGTTTATGCGGGGGTATATAATTTGTGCTGTGAGACATTTTTAAAGATACGCCAGGCAGGACAATTTACTGTGATGATCAATGGCATGAGGCTGCCTATACGACTTTTTAAGCGTAAAATGCTTACTTTTGAGTTTGTGGCAGGGGAATATGAGATAAAATGCTATAATGGGGATGTGTTATATAGTGAGCGTAAAGTGATAGTGATGGATGCGGAAGCAGAATTAGAGGAAGTTTACAGTGCCTGGTATACTGAGCATTTAGGAGAAATATTACATTTTCCTGACCCGCGTTTTAGGGCTTTACGAATCTATCATCGGGGTGTGGAAATGCCTTTCTGGGTGCAATATATTGTGGGAAAAACAGAAAGCGGAATTATGTACCGCAGCAAATGCAGGGAACGTTTTGTGTATTCACGCAAAGCTTATGAACATCAGCATAATGCTAATGGGGATTATTTTTATACGGTGCAAAAACGGGTAATGGCGTGCTGGAGTGCTGCTTCTGGTAATTTTAGAAGGGTGTGGGAGAAGTATCATATCAGGTGGTTTGATGCTAATTACCGGAAGGATTGGAAGAAGGTGAAACAGCATAATCTGTGGAGCAGGCTGGTGTTTCGAGCGGGTGGGGTATTGGGATTTGATCTGGAAGAGATATCGCCTGATAACTGGCTGTGGGGCGTGGAAACGCTGGGTGATCTGCTGAAACTGTGCGGAATGAGGAGATATGGGCTTTCTGGGGAGGAGCTGGCTGTGGAGATTTTTTAAGAATAGAACACGGATAATGTAATGTAAGATGGGATGGGATTTTTTTTTAGTTATAGGTCCTATAGGTCCTATAAGTCCTATAGGTCATATAAGTCGTAAACTGGAGTTTTGTGGGGGATAACTTACTTGACAGAATATATACAAATGGTTAAATAATATGGTGTGCTTGAATAAATATTAGTCGGGAGATATGTGATGAAAAAGGGGAAATTGCTGGTGCTATTGCTGGTTATTGGTATATTGCTGGTTGGAACGTCGCTCAGCAGTCAGATGAAGGGTGGTAATATTTTGAGTGTACCGGGGGATTACAGTACTATCATGGCAGCAATTGATGCTGCTTCTGATGGTGATGAGGTGATTGTATCACCTGGAGTATATCAGGAAAATCTTGATTTTAAGGGAAAACATATTACTGTGGCTTCATTTTTTTATACTACTAAAGATACCAGCTATATTCGGGAGACTGTAATTGATGGTGGAGGTTTTGATAGTGTAGTGAAATTTGTCAGTGGAGAGAATGAAAAGTCAAAACTGGCAGGATTCCGGCTAACAGGTGGGAAAGCAGTCTGGGGCGGTGGTATTTATATGAAGGATTCAGGGGAAAGTGGGCCAGTATTAACTAATTTATTGATAGATAATTGTGAAAGCAGTTGGGAAGGTAGTGCAATATTTAGTCATAATTCCACGGGAGAACTCTCAGATAGCGTAATCAGGGAAAATTCCACTCCGCGTGAGGGAACTATCTATTGTGAAAGAGGTGGAAATCTGCATTTAAAGAATGTAGTGATAGAGCAGAATCAGGGTGGCGGTATTTATTGCATGGTTGATGACAGCCCAATATTGGAAAATGTGATAATCCGAAACAATAAGGGTGGCGGAATAATTCAGAATACTGGCTCCAGTCCTATTTTGCGGAATGTACTTATTGAGGGCAATTCCGGAATAGGGATAAATAGCGGAGTAGCCAGCAATCCTTATCTGGAAAACGTAACAATCCGTAACAATCAAGGCGGCGGGATATCAGTTAGTCCTGAATACACATTTTGTGAAGAGGCAGGTAAACGGTGTAACATTTATGACAATAGCAGTGGGAATTTTCGGGGAGATATTGCAGCCTGGGGAGAAGTGGAAGTTATTTTAGATACATTTTCCGTACTGCGTCCCACTTCATGGTATTTAAGTGGAAGAGGCGAAGTGCACTGGGATATATTGCATGGAAAACATCAACAGGTGCAGGCTGATCTTTATGTGTCACCTTACGGTGATAATAATAATAGCGGCAGGCAGCCTGAAGAGCCTTTGCAGAGCATTGATAAAGCCTGCCGGATCATTTGGGCTGATAGTGCGAATGTGAGAACGATCCATCTGGCAGCAGGGGTTTATAGTCCCTCTGTGAATGCGGAGATGTTTCCGGTGCGTCTGCCGGAATATGTGATACTGGCAGGTGAAAGTAAACATAATGTGATACTGGATGCCGAGGAAGAGGGCAGTGTAGTGAGTTTTGATAATGTGAAGGGTTGTATGCTGAAGCATTTAACTCTCACAGGCGGGAAAGCTAGAAAAGGAGCAGGTATCTGGTGTAGAAGTACAGCTTTAGTGCTGGAACATTTGATAATAAAGGCTAATCACAGCACTGACAGTGGAGGTGGAATATACAGCAGTTTATCAGATTTGACGCTGACACGGGTAGTGCTTGCTGAAAATCAAGCGGGAATTGGTGGCGGATTATCAGGACTTGATAGTGATTACAGGCTGATGAATGTGACTTTTTATGGTAATAGTGCAGATACCCAGGGCGGAGGTATCTGGGGAAGCGGTGATTCAAACTTCTACCTGCTGAATTGTATCATGTGGGATGATGCTCCCCAGGAAATTGAACTTTCCTTTGTACCGCAAATAAAAATGTCTATTGCCTGTAGTGATATATCCGGCGGTGAAAAAGGTATTATTACCCATTCGATGACGAGTATCGTAGGGCAATATTTGGATGCTGATGATTATGAGAGACAGCATGCTATAAAGAGCTGGGGTGAGGGGAATATTGACAGTGACCCGCTATTTATCAATGCGACAGATGGTGATTTCCGGCTGCAGAGAGAATCCGGGTGTATAGAAAGTGGAACTGCGTCTTATACCTGGGAGGGAGATATCATCCTGGAAATAGAAGAATACTATGGAGAAAAACCGGAAATAGGGGCAGTGGAATTTATTGATTGAGGTTAAGAAGGGATTTTTTAGCTTTTTATAGGACCTATAAGACCTATAGGACCTATATGATTTATAGTAAATTTTAGTGATTATTAGTTAATAAATATCAAGTAATAAAAAAGTCTTTGACATAAACCTGAGAGACTAAATTCTTAGTATAAATAAGAAAAAATATAATAAAGGAGAAATTTATGGCGAGAATGACCGTAGACCCCAAATATTGCAAGGGCTGTGGACTCTGCATAGCAGCATGTCCCAAAAAAATCATCCGCTTTTCTGAGAACATTAACAAAAAGGGCTATCATTATGCCGAGTGCTTTGATCAGGAAGCCTGCATAGCCTGCAAAATGTGCTACACCACCTGTCCAGATGTAGCAATAACGATCGAGAAGTAAAGGGAGGAATGATGGCAGAAAAAGTATTAATGAAAGGCAATGAAGCAGTAGCAGAAGCAGCAATTAGAGCAGGATGCCGGCTATATTTTGCCTATCCCATCACTCCGCAAAGTGAATTAATAGAATATATGGCTCGCATGATGCCCAAAGCTGGTGGTGTATTCGTGCAGGCAGAAAGTGAAATAGCAGCAATTAACATGGTGTATGGCGCATCCGGCTGCGGCAGACGTGCGATGACTTCATCATCATCTCCCGGCATTGCCCTCAAGCAGGAAGGAATATCCTATCTTGCCGGAGCAAACCTGCCGGCAGTGATCGTGAATGTGCAGCGCGGCGGACCAGGTCTGGGAGATATTCAGCCGGCACAGGGTGATTATTTCCAGGCTACACGTGGTGGTGGTAATGGAGATTATTACACAATGGCGCTGGCACCCAGCACAGTTCAGGAATTTGCCGATATGGCATCTCTGGCATTTGATCTGGCAGATAAATATCGCAATCCGGTAGTAATTCTTGCCGATGGTTTACTGGGTCAAATGATGGAGCCGGTGGAATTTTTACCGGCAAAGACGGAAGCAGAGCTGAAAGAGCTTGATAATCAGCATCTTGACTGGTGCTGCTGCCCGAATGAAGACGAGCCGAATCATCATCATCATGAGATCAATTCTCTGGAAATCGATCCGGTGGTGCTGGAGCAGCATGTGCTAAGGCTGGGTGAGAAATATGACAAGATAACCGCCAATGAGCAGCGTTGGGAAGATTATAATATCAATGCTGATAATGAGATACTGGTAGTAGCCTTTGGCACAGCTTCCAGAATTTGTAAATCTGCCATAGACGAATTGAATGATGCCGGACATAATATCGGCTTAGTTCGCCCCATCACAGTATGGCCCTATCCTTATGATGCAGTGTATAAAGCAGTAGGAGACAAAGTCAAGAAGGTAATAGTATTTGAATTGAATCTTGGACAAATGGTACAGGACGTGAAAATAGCGGTAAATGGTAAAGTTCCGGTAGATTTCATGGGCAAAGTAGGTGGTATATTATTCTCGACTGATGAAGTGAAAGCCAAAATCGCCGAGAATCTTGAGGAGGCAAAATAATGCAAGTAATCGCAACCAGACCAAATACATTAACTGATCTTAATTTCACATACTGTCCAGGCTGTCTGCATGGCGTGGCACATAGATTGATAGCAGAGGCAATAGATGAACTGGGCATGAGAAACCAGATGATGGGCGTAGCTCCGGTGGGCTGCTCGGTATTTGCCTATAAATTCTTTAATATTGATATGCAGGAAGCTGCACATGGCAGAGCCCCTGCCCTGGCAACAGGCATGAAACGGGCACGTCCGGATATGAACGTATTCACCTATCAGGGTGACGGCGATCTGGCAGCAATAGGCACCGCGGAAATAGTGCATGCCGCCAATCGTGGCGAACATATCACAGTATTCTTCGTAAATAATGCTATTTATGGTATGACCGGCGGTCAAATGGCTCCTACCACACTTCCAGACATGAAAACCACTACCTCGCCTTACGGCAGAGATGTAGATGATATAGGATATCCTATCAGGGTATGTGAGCTTTTGAATACTTTAGTAGCTCCCTATTTTATTGAGCGCGTCAGCTTGTTATCACCGGCAGAGATCATGAAAGCCAAGAAAGCAGTTTTGAAAGCATTGACCTATAATAAAGAAGAACGCGGATTCACTTTCATTGAATTCGTCTCTACCTGCCCCACTAACTGGGGACTGGATGCCTTAGAATCCCGGGACTGGGCACGTGAGCACATGTTACCATTTTTCAAAGTGCAAAATTTCCGTGATAAGGGCATAGAGGAGGCAAAATGAAAACTGAAATGATCTGCGCAGGATTTGGTGGACAGGGAGCACTCACCATAGGTAAGTTTCTGGTGAAAGCCGGAATGAATGAAGGGAAAAACGTATCATGGCTGCCTTCTTATGGGCCGGAGATGCGGGGCGGCACAGCTAATGTATCTACCGTGATCTCTGATAAGCCTGTAGGTTCACCGGTTGTGGCACATCCCGATATTGTGATCGCTCTTAATCAGCCATCTATAGATAAATTTGCGCCCATGCTGAAAGCAGGCGGGCTTTTGATCTATAATGAAGATATGTGTCCCAAAGGCACTGATCGGACGGATATCAAGGTCGTTAGTGCCCCAATGACAACGATAGCCAAGGAAATTGGCAATCTGAAAGTGATGAATATGGTGGCAATTGGTATGGTGATGGGTAATACGGAACTGGTGAAGAAAGAAACCATGCTGAATTCCATAGCACCGCTCCAGAAAAAAGCGCCGGAACTCTATGACATGAATCTGGAAGCAATTGACAAAGGTTATGAATTAGGAAAGAAGTAAGAAGAAGTGTTATATAGCGGGGTTGGTAAACTGACCCCGCTTTCTATTATCGGAGGAAATATGAGAAAAGTGATCAACTTGGCAGCCCTTACACTTATTATTTTAATTATGAGCAGTTGTGCTTCACAAAACACACAAGTTACAAGACTTAGCAATGATGAAGTTCCAGATCTTTCGGGACGCTGGAATGCCAATGACAGTCGTGACGTATCACAGCAGATGATCATGAGCATGCTTTCTTCCGCCTGGCTGTCAAATTTTAGAAGCGAAGAAGAAAGAGTTCCGCGTATCATTTTGGGAAACATTGAAAACCGTTCTGATGAACATATAGAAACCGGTTTATTTGTGAAAGATATCGAACGCGAGATCACTAATAGCGGCAAAGCGAAATTTGTGTCATCTAAGGATGAGCGTAAGGAGATCAGGGAAGAAAGGCATAATCAGCAGAGCTATGCATCAGATGAGACAGTGAAAGCGCTGGCAAATGAAGCAGCGGCAGATTTTATGCTGATCGGCAGTATAAAAAGCCTGCGTGACGTGATTGATAATCAGCAGGTGATCACCTATCAGGTCGATCTGGAACTTATAAACATAGAAACAAATGAGAAGGTCTGGCTGGAGACAATGCCCAAGAATAAAATGATCTATCGCAAGAAAGTTAAATTCTAAGCTATGAAAAAAAGTCAGGCATTATTAATCAGCCTTGTTTTTACCATATTATTTGTAGGTTGTTCCTATGTTTCGACGAATAATGTATTTTTTGAAGAGACAACGCGGCAGGTATATTCCGGGAATTATAGCGGAGCAATCAATTCTGTAATCAAAGCCAAAGAAGAGGTATATAAGCTCAAGGACAGGGTGATGTATTACCTTGATCTGGGCATGCTCTATCATTATAACGGGCAATATGAGCTTAGTAATCAAACACTTACTCAGGCAGAAAGAGCAATTGAAGAGCTATATACCAAAAGCGTTTCCAAAGCGGCTCTTTCAATGCTGCTGAATGATAACGCCATGGATTATGGTGGTGAGGAATATGAAGATATTTACCTGAATTTCTTTAAAGCTCTTAATTATATCAATCTGGATAAAACCGAAGACGCCTTTGTGGAAATCCGCCGCCTGAATGGTAAACTGGACGTACTGGAAGATAAATATGCAACACTCAGTTCAAAGATGAATTCTTCCAAAGATGCCAAAATAGAAGTCAAATCAGTTAAAAACAAGTTTTATAATTCAGCAATGGCACGTTATCTGAGCATTCTTTTATATAGAAATTCGGATGACTGGGATGATGTTCGCATTGATAAGGGCAAATTTGACAGTGCCTGGGAAACGCAGCCTGAGGTATATAACTTTGCCAAGCCAAGCCTGGAAGCCAGTCTGGACAGAGATGCAGAAGGGAGACTTAATCTATTCTGCTTCGCAGGGAAATCACCGGAAAAACGCTCGCGAACCTGGTGGATACGCACCTGGAATGATTATATCTTTATAGGAGCCAGCAAAGAGCAGCTTTCGGGTGATAAAGTAACCAATTACTTTGATATGATCTACTGGAAAGATGTCACCAGTAACCTGTTCTTTAAATTTCAGATACCGGTGATGCAAAGCCGTGCTTCTGAAATTGAAAAGATCAGAGTGATAGTGGATGGCAAACAATATAAAACTGCTTTACTGGAAAGCTTTGATAATGTTGCCGAAAGCACCTTTGAATTAAAGAAAAACCTTATTTATTTGAAAACTATTATCCGCACCGTTTCCAAAGGACTATTGACAAAACAGGGTAAAGATAAAATTGATCAGCAGGTAGGCAATGAACTGATGTCTTCACTGCTAAATCTGGGTGCTGATCTGGCAGTATCGGCAACGGAACAGGCAGATCTGCGAATTTCTCACTACTTCCCCAAACTGGCTCATATAGCCGAAATACACCTGCCAGCCGGAGATCATACCCTGGAAGTGGAATACCTTAATATATACGGGAACGTGGTTTATAATGATAACCGCGGAACTGTCCGGATAGCCGGTGATAAACTGAATCTGGTAGAATCTTTCTGCCTGCAATAAGGATAAGCATATGAAAAAGTATTTAATAATGATAATTCTACTGCTACTTCTGCTTTCTGCCTGTGCCGGGAATAAAGCGGTAAAACGTACTTCCCGACCTGCCTGGCTGGATGATCCGGAAAGCAAATACCCCAATACACAATACATCACTGCCATTGGCAGCGGATTCTCTCGCTCTGATGCCGAAAAAGATGCTGCAGCCAAGCTCTCCCGCATCTTTAGCACTCAAGTGGAAGCTACTGAAACTATGGAAAAAAGATATGAGGAACTCACAAAAAACAGCGTAACCTCCACAGAAGATTATGCCAGATCCATCAAAAATATCACTCTCAGTACCAGTGAATCCCTGATCAATATGCAATTTGGCGAATCATATACAGATAATCAGGCAAAAGTGCATGCCATAGCCTATCTTAACCGTTTTGAGACGGCTGGTATCTATGAAGAGATGATTTCTGCCAATAGCGGTCAGATAAATTATTATACGAGTAAAAGCAAGAGCCTCACCGATGCTCTGGATATTTATGCTTATTATGGAGCAGCCTGGATGATTGCCAGCAAAAATGAAGACCTGCTGCGTCAGTATCGCATTATCTCACCGCAGATGAGTTCCATGTATAAACCGGAATATGATAATAATGCCATCAAGAACAGCTATGTGAAAGCAGCCAGGGCTATCACCTTCTCGATAAATATTGCTGGAGATGATGATAATAGAATAAAGAATATCATTAAAAGGATCATCACTGCCGAAGGCTTTCAAATCTCGGATGATAAAGCTTATATCTCGGCTTCCGGCTCGATAAATATGGCTCTTACTGATCTCAAGCGGGATGACGCTACTATCTTCTATCGCTGGGAAATGTCCTTGAACCTCACTCAACCAGATGGGAATACTATCCTCAGCCTGAATCCTTCGGGCAGGGCAGGTTCTATTTCCAAAGAAGAAGCACGTGCCAGGGTATATATCGATATTGAAAAGAAGCTTGATAAAACAATTATCAGCGAGCTCAATTCCTGGTTTGATAATCTTGTGATCAAGGCAAAATAAAATGAAATCTTACCGCAAGGAACTCTGGTTCAATATTCCCACACGCCGAATGCTGCTCAATATCACTCCTGATGTAAATGCCTGTCTGCAGGAAAGCGGTATCAGAGAGGGGCTCTGTCTGGTGAATGCCATGCATATCACCGCCAGCGTGTTTATTAATGACGATGAAAGCGGGTTACATGCTGACTTTGAAAAGTGGCTGGAAAAACTGGCTCCAGAAAAGCCTTATTCCCAATACCAGCACAATGGCTATGAAGATAATGCCGATGCCCATCTGAAAAGAACTATCATGGGCAGAGAAGTGGTGGTTGCCGTCACAGAAGGGAAACTTGATTTTGGTCCCTGGGAACAGATATTCTACGGTGAGTTTGATGGTAAACGACGCAAACGACTGTTGGTGAAGATCATTGGGGAATAAACAAGAATAGAACACCATCCTTCGCACAAGGCTACGGCACGGCAGGCAGATTGTACGGATGACACTGATCTCCACGGATTTAATATATTATTAATCAGTTAAGTCAGGAGTTCTGAACGGTACTCCGGACAGGACTTCTGGACAACTTCTATTACCTGAATTCTGTCAGTCAATGTCGCTCATAACTCCTGTCCCGGGTACGGTTCAGAAGTTATGGACTGCCTTTGTTTATTTGTTACTCATTGAGTGATCTTAGTCAATTATCTTCCTCAAATCGCGTACAGCCTGATCAAGACCTGTAAATATAGCTCTGGCAATTAAGGCATATCCGATCCGGAACTCACGTATCTCGGTAATTTTCACAAGAGATTTAATATTCTGGTAGTCAAGCCCATGCCCAACTGCACACAGCATCTTTGCCTGATGTACCAGTTCAGCAGATTTCCAGATATTATTCAGTTCTTTGTTCTTTTCGTCTTTACTGCCCAGCAGAGTATAATTACCAATACATATCTCAATTGCCTGAATATCCAGTTTCACAGCCTGTCTGATCTGCAGGGGATCAGGGTCAAGCAGCAGACAAATTTTATTGCCGGCTTTCCGCAATTCCGTAATCGATTCCTGTAGATTTCTATTAAGCTTGATACCGTTGTGAATCACACTGGACTCCTGATATGCCGGAATAATGGTGATCATATCAGGCTGATATTTCTGTGCCATAGTCAGATAATCCTGCCGATTGGCAACTTCCAGATTCAATTGGGTTTGCACCATCTGCCTCAGCAGCCTGATGTCTCGGGGCTGAATTGATGACTGCTCCGGTCTGACGCGAACTGAGACACTGTCTGCACCATTTAGTTCACACACTACTGCTGCCGATACGGGGTCAGGTTCCAGCGAATCACGCAACTGCCGTAAACCTGCTATTCTATCTAATTTCACACATAATCTTCTCATAATAAAATTCTCCTCAAGATATTTGCATAAAAAAATCCCCCTCTTTCATTTGTAAAGAAAAAAGGGGGAAATTAATTATATAAGATTTTACAATAATTTTATATCTGCTTTTTTACGCAGTTCTGCCAGATATTTTTCCACGTTCAGTTCCAGCATTACATTCTGATGATAACCGCTCAAAAACTCACGAACTTCGTCAAATTCCAGTCGTCGTGCCGGGACAAAATCTGTCACCATTAAAATATGGTACCCAAAAGAAGTCTGCAAAACATCACTGATCTCGCCTGGTTTCATGCTGAAGGCAACTCTATCCAGCTCCGGGATCAATTCTCCTGGCAGTAAATAGCCCAGATCACCATTCTGCAGACAACTGGGGCATTTGGAAACCGAAACAGCCAAATGTACAAAATCCTCCGGAGTATGCAGTTTTTCCCGAATTCTCTGGGCACATTCTTTTGAATCATCGCAATTGCCGGGAATTAAAATATGACTCAGTCTAACCTTATCATCGGTAGTGAATAATTCACGGTTTTCCTCAAAGAAGCGATATAGTCGTTCTTCGCAGGCGTTATCTTTGCATTCAAATTTTCCCGCCAGGAACTTGCCAACCCGCACATGCCTTTCCAATCTTTCCCGCAATTCATCTTCGGTGATCTCCACTTCCTGCAACTTGGATTTATAATTTTCCTCATCGATGAAATAAGCCAGAAAGTCCACTAATGCTTCATCAATCTCGCATTCCTGAACACAAACATCTGAATCCCGGGATTGCTGCAAAATAATTGCTGCATCAATCAAATTTTTTAGAGCCTGCTGATAAAGTCCATCCTGATCAAGATTTACATCTTTCATAGTAATAAAGTCCTTTTCTTTGCGCAACTGATCTTTAGTAATCCTAATCCCATTTACGATTGCTACCAACCTCATCTCCTTCGCCTAAAAACGCGGCAATTTCTTCTTTTAATGTAGATAAGTTAAGGTATTCTATTGTGAATGTCAAATCAAAATATTGTTTCCGATACCAGGTCAGCTGTCTTTTGGCATAATTCCGGGAGTGCTGTTTGGCAAGATTCACTGATTCATCGAGTGTTATTTCATTTCTCAGCCAGGGATAAAATTCCCGATAACCAACCGTTATCATTCCCGGATCGCCTTCACCATAGCCTTTTGCAAAAAGCTGCCTAATTTCACTGATCAATCCTTTTTCCAGCATCCTGTCCATTCTGTCATTAATACGTTTATACAATATCTCTCTGTTACGCATTAATAATATATTTTTTGCTGTAAAAGTATTTTTTTGCTCCGGCTTGCTCCACCACCACGATATAGGCTTGCCGCTGCTCTCAAAAACCTCTAAAGCACGCTGCATCCGATGCAGATCATTTTGTTCTATCTTAGCAGCTGCCTGCTTATCCACTTGGCAAAGATAACGGTATATTTTATCTGCATCCCAGTCCTTCAGCATTGTTGCAACCTTAGCTTTTGCCTCTTTACTGATTGCCGGAATATCTGCCAGACCTTTGAGAAAGGCAGCAATATAAAAGCCGGTACCTCCCACAATAAAGGGGACTTTCCCGCGGTTAAAAATATCCTGCACGATTGCTTGAGCATCTTCACAAAACCTGCCGGCATTATATCTTTCATCCGGATTAATGATATCAATCAAATGGTAATTCACCTGGGCACGACTGGCTGCATCCGGTTTGGCAGTGCCTATATCAAGATAGCGGTACACCTGGCGTGAGTCAGCGGAAATAATCTCACCATTAAACTCTACTGCCAGTTTCTCAGCCAGAGCACTTTTACCGGTACCGGTAGCCCCTTGAATAATGATTATCCTGTTGTCAGCCATCAGGTTTCTATTCGCTTAAATCTCTTTTCAAATTCGGTTAAGGAGAGCTTAATGATCACAGGTCTGCCATGCGGACAAAAAAACGGCACTTCACAGGCAAAAAGATCATTGATCAAAGCCAGCATTTCTTTGCGGCTCATTTTACGTCCTGCTTTAATCGCTGATTTACAGGCTACCGATTTTGCCATCCCATCCCGAAAATCTTCGGTTTCATTTAACTCATCTTCCAGATTGCGCATAATCTCCAGAAATATCTCGCCGCCATCCCAGTTATCCAGCTCCGCAGGTATCTCATCTATCACAATAGAATTATTACTAAAGGTTTTTATCACAAATCCCACCTTCTCAAACTCCGCAATATTAGCTTCAATCAATTGCGGGACAGTGAGTTGCATAAAAGGAGGTAATTCCACAACAATGGGAAAAAGCAGCTTTTGACTACGAGCTTCGGCACCGTGCAGGCGCTGGATCAGTTTTTCATATACCACGCGTTCATGAGCAGCATGCTGATCAATCACCAGAGCACCATCCTCCGTTGCCACGAATATATAGCTTTGATGCAGCTGCCAGGGATTAACGATCTCTTCCTCCTGGGGCAGCATATCACGCCGGTTACGAAAGATGCTCTCATCCTCTACCTGATGCAGCAATTCTTCATCACTCTCTCTTTTTCCTTTAAATAAGTCCGGCTGATATACATCCTGCAAATCCTTACGCACATCCTGATAACGGCGCTTATCTACCCGTTTATTATATATCCTGCTTTCAAAGTCACCCAAGCCTTTTTCCTGTGATGCTGTCACCTGCAGCCGCCGTTTGATCTCATCGTATTTTGATTCTTCATAAGCCAGCAGCATATTGCTGAGCACATTTTTTATGAACTGATGCACAGCTCCGGGGTCTCGAAAACGAATCTCCAGTTTAGCAGGATGAACATTATAATCCACAGAGCCCGGGTCAATTTCCAGAAAAAGTATATAGGGCGGCAGTTTTCCCTGCTGATACATGCGAAACTTTTTAATAAACGGTTCATAAGCGCTTCTGATGCTGTGTGAGATTATCTTGTCTCTGATATATCTGCCATTCACGAAGATATAATGCTGGTCATAGATCGCTTCGGGTTCCTCTAATCCACTTATATAGCCATATAACCTCATACCGCCCCGGCTTTCGTCCAGACTCATTCTATTACTGCTGAAAAACTTCTTGCCCAGCACCAGTTTTATCCGCTCATCCTGAGATTCAGCAGCCGGATAATTCAGTTTTTCTTTGCAGTTAACGATCAATATGAATCCGGTCTTAAAATGTACAATAGACTGGTAATGCAGGTATTTAAGAATATGATTATATTCCACCGGATCGCTCTTGAGGAATTTCTTTCTCGCCGGCACATTGGAAAACAGGTTCTTTATTTCTATAGAAGTCCCGGGATTAGCAGATACTTTGCTAATATTCGTCAGCCTGCCGCTTTTAAATTCCACCTGGGTAGCCAGTTCGCTATCTTTTTCCCGGGTGATCAAAGTCATCTGGCAAACTGATGCCATGCTGGGTAATGCCTCACCCCTGAATCCCATAGTGGAGACATTAAATATATCACTTACCGTGCGAATCTTGCTGGTGGCATGCCTTTCGAATGCCGTAAGAGCATCATCTTCGCTCATACCTGTCCCATTATCTATCACCCGTATCAGCTTCTTACCACCATTCTCGATCACTACGGTTATCTCATTTGCACCCGCATCCAGTGAGTTTTCCACCAGCTCTTTCACTGCTGATGCCGGACGCTCTATCACTTCACCCGCAGCTATCCGGTTACTCACCTCTTCTGATAAAATCTTTATACGTGACATATTCCTTAATCCTTTATCCCTTTCAGTTCAAATTCCCAGCTTTCATTCTCTCCTGCAACAGTCAATCTGTAATTATAGATCACGGCATTTTCCATTACTTCCACATTGACGTCTTCCATTTCACTCCAGTACCAGCCTTCCGGAGGACAGGCAGGAAAACCCTCGATCTCATTCCCTTTGCCGCAAACAGCAGCACTATATTGTCGTTCAATATCTTCCACAGCAGCCATCAGCCTATTTTGTCCATCATCACTATCTTGACGGCTTATAAGCCGGAAATCCAAAGGCTTCATTCCCAGCCAGACTCCGCAGATATTAGCTTCGTTATCTGTTTTCACAACCAGATTAGTCATTGCCACTAAACCGCCGGCATATTGCACCTGCACATTAAATCCCCGCCAGATACTGCCCTCAGCCAGTTTTATCCGCTTAATACTGGCATCAAAGACATTGTTTCGCAGTTTCAGTATCTCCTGCAAATTCTGATATTCCTTTTTTACCTGATCATCAGAAAATATCTCGGAGTCTACTATTATGCCTGTTTCATTGCTTTCCAGCAGATTCCTCAGTCTGGCTTCCAGCAATTCTTCGCCTGGTTCCAGCGGAATCCGCACATTCTGCCAGCTTGTTTCAGCAAATTCCACCGGTTTCAAAGGAATTGTTCTATAGGCTTCATAACCATCCATTCCGGTTATTAAACTTAATTTTTCCACCTCATATCCCCAAATATGAGTTAACTTGTCCTGGACATCTATGCTGAATGTAATATTATCCAGCTCAGAATATTCGTAGCCAAATAAATCTACCTGCATATAGCGGTCTGTCGATGAAAATGCCCGGTTTTTCTCACCCACAATAATGCTTAACCGCAGATCATTCACCGGACGTCTGCCATAAAGCAATTGCAGTATTAACCGCCTGTTGCCATTCTCAAAACTGTTCCCTACTACTTTGATGGCAAAGCTCTCAGCGACTTTGTTGATTGCTGCAATCAAATCATCCGCTGACCAGACTTTATCCTCAATTATTATCTCCTTACCTGCCAGCAGGTCTATTTCCACCAGTGTCATATAGAAATTGCGGAAATAAATCCCCAGTTTATTAAGCTCCAAAGCATCTTCACCACGGCGGATCATACCCTTAATTTCTGCTTCTTTTAACTGATAATTCTCTTTAATCGTCTCTCGACTGATTGTACAAACTTCCTCATATTTTGAATCGGCTTCTTTCATGCTCTGAAGATCGGCTTCCATACTACCAAGCCACACCAGCACCATCTGCTCATATTTATCGCGCTTACTGTAGCTAATCTTATTCTGCATACCACGTTCCGTAAGATACCAGACACTGATAGATTTTGCCAGTTCCAGACGGGCAGAATCTTCCGCTTCCTCAGGGGTATCAGCTGTTCCATAACCATAAAATAAATCTTTTCGCTTCTCTATTTCTTTCCGGTATTTATCAAATCCGCTCCCGGCAAATAACTGCATAACTATAAGTATCACCAGTAATATCATTCCCGCTTTTTTCATCATTATTCCTTTCCAGCTTTTCTTAAATACACACTCAAAATCATGCTTTGCTCTGGCAAGTAAAAAAATCTATGAACAATAGGAGCGTAGTGAAAGAGGGAAAAAAGACTGGAGGAGTGGAAGAGGAGAATGGTTGTAGGAGTGCAGTGTTTGAAGGATTAACGTCATATTTTTGGGTGCAGGCGAATTATCAGTAAGTAGAAATACAATATAACTGGTGTTTTAAATCATTTGCATAAGTGATATTTATTATCTAAAAACCCACAGGGAAGTCACAGGGAGGTTACAGTCGTGCTAAATTGAAGTAAAAAATGTAAAATTTTGCGAGTATGAGGTAATTGGGAGCAGGTTATTGGAGATTAGAGTAAAAATAAAAGAATGATTTGCAGTTACGTGACTTAAATTAATAGTAATTAGTATGATTGTATTAGTTATTTGTGAATGGATATGTTTCAACCTCTTGCCCTAGTTAATTTAATTATATAATCCCTAAATCTAATCTGCAGGCTACAGAGGTAAGTACTTCATTGGTTATTGCAGTTCCATAGGAACAATTAAGCTAAACATATAAGAAAAGCAATCCTAATCAACATAATATATATGTCAGTAATGAATCAAGTTACTCTAAATACGAAAGGCTCAATAGGAGCTTTTAGCATTGAGAAACGAGAGTAAAATTGTAAAAGAGCGATAGAGATTTATGCTTGACATGATAAGCGTGATTATACTTTTTAAAAATATTAAAAAATTGAGCAACAGAGAGATAGGGTTTTTAGATCGTAAGGGGGTAGCCTTGGAATTTAGTTATTTGTCTAATTCACATCCTGAGGAGATAGGAGAGCGTCTATCAAGCGGGTGGGGAGGTCAAATAAGTCAGCAGAAGTGTACCTGCAAACGGTCAAGAATTATGGAATTAACCAATAAAGATAAAATATGAGGGCAAAATGGCTGAAAAGAAGATAGGAGTTTTTCTTTGCCAGTGTGGCGGGAATATTTCCAAGACCATCGATTTACCGGAAGTTCAGAATTTTGTGGAAGGCAAAGATGATATTTCTGTGGTTCAGATACATT
Source organism: Candidatus Cloacimonadota bacterium (assembly GCA_021735645.1). Lineage (GTDB taxonomy): Bacteria > Cloacimonadota > Cloacimonadia > Cloacimonadales > TCS61 > Stygibacter. The sequence continues at coordinate 30,233 of JAIPGP010000018.1, read as the reverse complement.
CAAATATGTGTTCAGGAGCCGGGCAGAAATTGATCATTGAAGAAGCAAAAGACAAGGGTTTGAACAGGATAGTGATAGCTTCCTGTTCACCGCATTTCCATGAGAAGACGTTCAGGGCGACCATGGAGAAAGCAGGTTTGAATCAATTCGTACTTGAACTGGTGAACCTGCGTGAGCATTGTTCCTGGCCCTATAAAGACCAGCCTGAGGCAGCAACTGAGAAGGCAAAAGACCTGGTTCTGGCTGGCGTGAACAAAGTGCGTGAAAATTACAGTCTGGAGAAGAAAAAGATCAAGATGGGCAAACGCGTGCTGGTGATAGGCGGCGGAATAGCCGGAATCCAGGCTTCGCTTGATCTGGCAGATACCGGCAATGAAGTGTATCTGGTGGAAAAAGAGCCGACTATCGGCGGCAAGATGGCAATACTCACGAAGACCTTTCCCACGGAAGATTGCTCTGCCTGCATTATTTCACCCAAGATGGCAGCAGCACAGGATCATCCTAATATCAATCTAATGACCAATTCTGAGATCGTGAGCACAGTGGGACACAGACTGCATTTTGAAATTACGGTAGAAAAGAAACCCCGCTACATTAAGCCGGAGATAGATATGGATCAGTGCCTGATCTGCGAACAGTGCGTGCAGGAATGCCCTGTGAGTGCTCCTAATATGTGGGAGCAGGGAATCATGCAGCGTAAGGCAATATATATCCCGGCAGCATTGGCAATACCATTCCGTTATCTGATTGATGACAGCGTGTGTCTGCACTTTAAGGACGGTTCCTGCAATAAGTGTGAGACTATCTGTCCGCAGCAGGTGATAGATTTTAGTCAGAAACCGGAGAAAGTGCAGTTTACAGTTGATAATATTATAGTAGCAACGGGTTATGACACCATTCATCCTTCTGAGAAGCCCATGTTTGGCTATGATAAATTGAAGAATGTGGTAACCGGACTGGAGATGGAGCGGATAGTGGATCACATCACTGAGAAGCCGCCACCACGACCAGTGGGCGATAAAGTAGCCTTTATCCAGTGCGTGGGCTCACGTGATGAGCAGACCGGCAGAGAATACTGCTCGCGGGTCTGCTGCATGTATGCCGTGAAGCTGGCATCACTGCTTAAGCAGGCAAAACCGGAAAAAGACATTTATGTTTTCTATACTGATATCAGAGCCTATGGCAAGGGCTTTGAAGAATATTATAAGCGAGCCCAGCAACTGGGGATCAAATTCATCCGGGGCAAAGTGGCAGAACTGCATGGTGTGCCGGATAGTGAAAAAGTGCTGTTGAAAGCAGAAGACACGCTGTCACGGCAGATAATAGAAAGTGAATTTGATCTGGTAGTGCTTTCAAATGGCTTAAAACCAAATGATTCAACTGAAAAGATAGTCAATTTCCTGAAACTCACCAAGAGTTCTGATGGATTTTTGCAGGAAGCACATCCTAAATACAAGCCGGTGGACACAAATATAGAAGGAGTATTTATCTGTGGCGTGGCTCAGGGGCCCAAAGACATTCCTGATACAGTAGCCCAGGCAAGTGCAGCGGCGGCGAGAGTAATGGTAACCCTGGCACAGAAAGAATTTGATGTAGATCCTCAGCTTGCCTTTGTAGAGACAGAGATTTGTGATGGCTGCGGTAAATGTGTAGCTGCCTGTCCCAAAGATGCTATATTAATGAAGGGAGGCAAGGCAGAGGTAGTGGAAGCGCTTTGCGTGGGCTGTGGAGCCTGTCTGCCTGTGTGTCCGCTGGAAGCGATAGATTTTCATAACAGCTCAAATAGCCAGATGTATGCCAGTATCAATGGCATACTGGCAGGTAAAAAGCCCGGAGAAACGCGAATACTGATCTTTGCGGATAATACCTGCACCTATAGACTGGCAGATGCGCTGGGCATCCGTAAAATGAAATATGATATTGATACCCGGATAATGCGAGTTCCCAGTTCTGCCCGGATATCAGCAAATCTGATACTGCACTCCTTTAAACAGGGAGCAGATCTGGTGATTCTGGGTGATTGCCCGGTCGCCAGTTCGCTTTATCCCTGGAGCAGAGATGTTACTGAGCAGACTATGCTGGCAGCAAGAGCCAGACTGGCAGAAGCCGGCATAGCAGATGAGCGGATATTCTTCAGTGAATTTTCGGCAGGTGATCTGCAGAAATTTACGGCAATGATCAATGATCTTTCGGCAAAATTGAAACAGGCAGAACCAATCACAGAAGAGCAAAGACAGGAATTATAAGAGGTGAATAGATGACAAAGAAAATAGTACTAAATGAAAAGACCCTGGCATTCCAGAAAAAAGTGGAAGAATTGTCCGGAGAAAATACCGCGATGTGTGATCAATGCGGCACCTGCTCCGGTGGCTGCCCTTTTGTGGAAGAGATGGACATCACACCTGCTCAATTGATGCGGAAAGTGATGCTGGGACAGGAAGATGTGCTGGAATGTGACACTTTATGGATATGTGCCACCTGCAATACCTGCACAGTGCGCTGCCCGCGGAAACTGGACGTGTCTAAAATAGCTGAGGCATTACGCCAGATCAAGCTGCGTGATGAGATCAATAATCTGGACATTAATGACCTGCCTAAAAACGTATTGAAAGAATTACCTCAAATAGCATTAATAGCAGCTTTGCGCAAACTAAGCTCGTAGAAGATAATAAGGAGATATAAAAGTGAAAATACCATATTTTCCAGGATGCTCATTAAAAACTTATGCCAGCAGTTTTGAGAAATCTGCTATTGCCTCCGGTGCAGAACTGGGCATTGAATTTGTGGAGATACCTCGCTGGAACTGTTGTGGAGTGGTATCCTCGCTCACGAGTGATGATCTGATGCACCATCTGGCACCTGTTCGCAATATGATACGCGTGCTGGAGATGCAGAATGATAAAATAGTGGATACTGATAATAAGATGCTCACACTCTGCTCCATGTGCATGAATACACTGAAGCGATCAAACCTAAAGATGCAGGAACATGCTGATGAGCTGGAAACAATCAATGATTTTATGTATAAGGAAGACCAGAAATATGATGGCAGCGTGCAGGTGATGCATTATCTGGAAATTCTGAAAGAATATGGCTTTGCTAAAATAGCCGAGAAAGTGAAAGTTTCGCTTAAAGGTCTGAAGGTAGCGCCTTATTATGGCTGTATGCTGATCCGACCCAAAGAAGTGGGAATAGATGATGCTGAAGAGCCCACAATTTTTGAAGATTTCTTGAAAGCTCTTGGTGCTGAGCCGGTGGACTGGCGGTCAAAGAAGACCTGCTGCGGCAGTTATCTTACGGTGAATAAAGAGAATATAGTAGTAAAGCTAACGGGTAAGATCCTGGAAGATGCCCGTAGAAATGGAGCTGATCTGATAATTACAAGCTGTCCCTTATGCGCCTTTAATCTGGATAGCAGACAGGAGCTTCTTCAAATCAGGAATCCGAACTTTGAGCCTATACCGGTCCTATATTTTTCGCAGCTTTTGGCAATTGCCCTGGGACTGGATATTAATAAGTTTGGCTTTGAAAATAATAAAGTAGATGGCATGCCTCTACTAAAAAATAAGATATTGAATAAATAAAAAATCTATATACTGTAAGGAGGTCATTGACAATGGCAGTAGAGCAAAAGATGGTCACTGTTTATATAATGGGTGAACCCCAGCTGGTGCCCGAAGGTTCCACGATTATCATGGCTTGGGAATATGCCGGATTTCAGTTGAAAAAAGGACTGGGCTGCCGGGAAGGATTCTGCGGAGCCTGTGCCACAGTTTATCGGGAAAAAGGAGATTATAAACTTAAAGGTGGATTAGCCTGTCAAACCGTAGTTTCGGAAGGCATGTCTCTGGTGCAGATTCCATATGTACCCGCGGAACGACCGCGTTATAATCTAGCAGAATTGAAACCTGACATTAATACATTCAAAGAGCTTTTTCCAACAATATTCAGATGTGTGGCATGTAATACCTGCTCCAAAGCCTGTCCTCAGGACATCAAAGTGATGGATTATATCCAGCAGCTTAAACGCGGAGACATTGCAGCAGCAGCTTCTACTTCTTTTGACTGTATTCGCTGCGGATTATGTGCATTGCGCTGTCCGGCAGATATTGTACAATTCAATGCTGCCACCCTGGCTCAGCGATTATATGGCAAATACCTGGCAAAACCGAGTCCTGAACTTGCTGACAGATTGCAGGAAATAGCAGACGGTAAATATGATGCGGAAATCGAAGAATTGAATAATATGGGTCACGATGATCTGGTGAAGAAGTATTATTCCCGCGAAATGAAGATAAGATAAGCAGGGGAGGCAATAAATGTATCCGGAATATATGATGGAATCAATCAAGAAAGTAGAAGCAACCCGGGCAAAACGACTGGCAATCGCCAGAAAACAGGGGAAACAGGTATTTCCTCCAATGGATGAGCAGGAACGTGAAAATATTTTAGAGACCTTTCATCCTGACTATAAAAAAGACGCTCTGCGTGAGATGCGACTGGGAGTAAATAAAGGTGAGATGATCATCAATGAAGTGGTGGACATCATGGAATCTTATCCACGTAATAAAGCCAGTGACTTTGATCTTTCCAAAGTTGATTATGAGACTGATGTGCTGGTGATCGGTGCTGGCAGTGCCGGTCTTTCTGCTGCAATTGAAGCAGACAAGAAGGGTGTGAAAACGCTGCTGGTAACTAAACTGCGTCTGGGTGACAGCAATTCCATGATGGCTCAGGGCGGAATCCAGGCAGCAGATCAGCGGGATGACAGTCCCACTTTGCACTATCTGGACGTGATAGGTGGTGGTCACTTTGATAATAAAAAGGAACTGGTGGAAGCTCTGGTGATGGACGGACCTAAGTCCATAAAATGGCTGGAAGACCTGGGAGTGATGTTTGATAAAGATGATGACGGCAGAATGACAGTGAAGCCGGGTGGCGGAACCTGCCGTAACCGCATGCACTCTACCAGAGATTATACTGGTGCCGGAATCTGCCGCGTACTGCGGGATGAGGTTTACAGCAACGCTCAGAACGTAAAATACCTGGAATATACCTCAGCAACTGAGCTGATATTAGATGATAAAGGTCAAGTAGCCGGTGCTATCCTTTATCATATCGAGCTGAAAGAATATTTTATTGTGAAAGCCAAAACTGTGATAATTGCAACTGGCGGTTTCGGCAGACTGCATATACGTGGCTTTGAAACCACAAATCATTATGGAGCTACTGGTGATGGACTGGTATTGGGCTATAGAGCCGGTGCTAATCTGATGTTTATGGACTCTGTGCAGTATCATCCCACCGGAGCAGTTTTTCCGGAACAGATCGTGGGCTTTTTGTGCACAGAAAAGATACGCTCTATTGGTGCTCAGCCGGTAAATGAAGCTGGAGAACTCTTTGTATATCCTCTGGAACCCAGAGATGTGGAAGCTTCTGCCTTTATCCGCGAGTGTGAAGAAGGCAGAGGAGTAACCACTCCTTCCGGTCTCAAAGGTATCTGGCTGGATAGTCCCCTGATTGAAGAACTTTCCGGGGAAGGAACGATCGAGACAACCCTTCCCGCTATGCTGAGACAATATGAGAGATTTGATATCGATATCCGCAAATATCCCATGCTGGTCTTCCCCACTCTGCATTATCAAAATGGCGGACTGGAGATCAATAAGAATGCCGAAACCACGGTTCCGGGTCTGTATGTAGCCGGAGAAGCTTCGGGTGGAATTCATGGCAGGAATAGGCTTATGGGCAATTCTCAGCTTGATATCATCGTGTTTGGCAGAAGAGCAGGAATCCATGCAGCAGAAAAAGTGATAGCCGGGATTGAGCTTGGTGAATTAAGCTTAAAGCATGTAGATGATTATGCCAAAGAAGTGGAGAAACTGGGAGTTCCGAAAGAAAAGATATCTCCACTGATATTACCGGACTATATCCCTGATCACGTGAAGGCTAAGCAGATGACAGAAGAATATCTGGGAACGCTGGTGAAATAGAATTATGCCGATAAGATAAAACCCAGACCAGGATGGTCTGGAAACAATAAAAAAAGCGACCGCTAGCGGTCGCTTTTTCTATTAATAGATCAATTACTTTTTATCCTTATCAATTGCCAGGCTTTTGAGGTACTTAAACGTCTTATCAATCATACTAAACCCTTTATATGCCTCTCCGATCCGGAAATTGATATCCAGTTCCTCGTGATTCGTGATGTCCTTGGGAGCTGCAATACCATAAGAATACAGCATCTCCTGGTCATTATATATCTCATCCAGCTTTTTACGGGCGGCAATGTGCTCAGGATCAAGCTCCACTACCCTCTGGAAATGTTTCAGAGCCAAAGCAATCTGCATATCTCCCAGATAGGATAAACCCATGTTATAATGAACCGACACAATGGCAGGGTCTTCAGCCAGAATCTGCTTAAAACACTCAATTGCCTTAGTATAATCTCCAATTGTCTTATAGGCAAGGGCCAGATTATTGCAGCCTATAGTATTCTGAGGCATCTTATCCCGCAGGGTCTCAAACATCTCTATACTTTTATGTATTCTGCCGGTATGGTAGTATGCCAGACCCATCCAGTAATATGCCATATCAAGTTCACAACCTTTCTGCAGCAGATTACTGAGGATATGAATTGATTTGGAAAATTGAGTTGCGCGATAATAAGTAATACCGAGGCGATAAAGCACGAGACAGTTTTCAGAACATTTTGCAATCTGCAATTCATAATTCTGCACCGAGAGCTCCACATCGCCCTTAATGTAATAGATTTCGCCTAGAATGGCATGAATATCTTCATAGTCGGGGTCTTCTGCCAGTATCTCATTATACAACTCAATGGCATTATCCAGCAAACCTTTTCGCTTAAAATCCTCAGCCTTTTTAAATAACTGATTTAAATCTTTCATCAATATCTATACTCCTTTAACCTGTTTAACCGCCCAATCTCTGGCTTCTTCCAGAAAGTCCTGTGGCACGTTCTCGATAAAGCCGTTACTAACCATGGAATTAGTTAAGTCCCTGGCATAGTCAATATCTTTTTTAGCAGCAGCAAATACTTCCTCGCGGCTCAAAGGCAGTCTTGCTACTCCATCTTTTATCGCCTGCATAGCCACATCCGCTGCTTCCTGGCAGAAGATGTCCGGTTCGTCCATCTTAGGGATAATATCATCAGGAGTTATTCCCCGCTGTTCCGCATAATTAGCCAGAGAATATGAAGCTGCTATAGCCATATTATCTGTGATCTTAGAAGCTCGCACCAGCAAAGTACCCTTCAAAATTCCCGGGAAGCCAATTGAATTATTCACCTGATTAGGAAAATCTCCTCTACCCGTTGCAACGATAAAAGCTCCGGCTTCCTTGGCAGCATAAGGGTAAATTTCCGGTACTGGATTGGCGCAGACAAATACGATGGATTTAGCTGCCATCTTACTGATCCACTCCGGTTTGATAGTTCCTGGCCCCGGCTTTGAAAGGGCGATCAATACATCAGCACCCTTCATAGCTGTAGCTATATCAGGAATTCTATCCGGATTGGTCATCCGGCATAAATCCCATTTACGGTAAAATTCCGGTTTGCTCTCTATATCAACTCTTCCAGCGTGTAATGATCCACGAGAATCAAACATAACCATCTTTTGGTGGTCAGCTCCTGCTGCCAGGATAAATCTGGCGATGGTGGTATTGGAAGCACCAGCTCCATTCATCACTATTCTCACATCTCCGATCTTTTTGCCAGCCAGCTTTAAGGCGTTGATAAGACCTGCCAGTGTAACTGAGGCAGTGCCTTGAGCATCATCATGCCAGACAGGAATACTGCATTCTTCACGCAAGGTATCTAAAACCTTATAGCAATTAGGCTGCGAAATATCTTCCAGATTCACTGCTCCAAAACTGGGAGCTGCCATCTTGACGAATTCTATAATTTTATCAGGGTCTTTTTTGCCTGCGGCATTTGTGCTGTCCACGCATAATGGCACAGCATCCACACCACCCAGATATTTCATTAAATAGGCTTTGCCTTCCATCACACCCAGTCCACCAGGAGGAGTGCAGTCACCATCACCCAGCACCCGGGTGGAATCACTCACAACAGCCACCAGATTGCCCCGGTTGGAAAGCTCAAAAGAGGTGAGATTATCATCTCTGATCGTAGTACTAACCAGCGATACTCCCGGAGTGTACCAGACATTGAACCAGTTAAATCCGGGCACAGGCACCTTGGGAACTATCTGGATCTTACCGCGGTAGAATTTATGGGATACAAGAGCTAATCTTTTCAGAAACAGTGTTTTAGCCTTTGCTATTTCTTCGTTTGAGAAATCTGACGGAAATATTTCATTGATATTAGAAATATCCATTTTCACTTTCATTATTATTCCTCCAGTTTATTATTATCGATCATTATTTCCTGAAATCTTGCACACCCTTTTCATAAAGATCACCGCCATAACAATCATTTACTACTATCAAAGGCATATCCTTCACTACCAGTCGTCTCACAGCTTCGGGTCCCAGCTCGGGGAAAGCGATCACTTCGGCGGCTGTAATGGATTTTGCCAGCAGTGCTGCTGCACCACCTGTAGCCCCGAAATACACACCTGTATATTCCCGCAATCCCGCTTTCACTTCTTCAGACCGCGGACCCTTGCCTATCATTCCCTTCATACCTACTTTCATAAGGTCTATTACAAAGGGATCCATCCTGTAGCTGGTAGTTGGTCCTGCAGCACCAATCACCTGACCCGGCTGGGCGGGTGAAGGTCCCACATAAAAGATCACACTTCCATCCGGATCAAAGGGAAGTTCTTCTCCTGCTTTAAGCAAATCCACCAGTTTCTGATGAGCAGAATCCCGAGCGGTATAAATAACGCCACTAAGCGAGATTTGATCACCTATTTTCAATTTCTTCACATCTTCAAGAATTAGGGGAGCATTAAGTTTTATCATTATTTTCACCTCACAATATAAATGACTTTACGCGGTTAGCATGGCACTGGATATTTACTGCTACAGGATAAGTGGCAATATGCCGAGGAAATACTTCAATGAACAGGTCAATTGCTGTGACTCTGCCACCCAGACCGGCAGGTCCGATTCCCAGGTTATTCACTTCATCCAGCCATTCCCTTTCATATTCTGCTATCTTGGGATCGGGATTTCGCTTGCCTATGGGACGTAATAAAGCCTTCTTTGCCATATATGCCACATAATCAAAAGTGCCGCCCACTCCCACACCTACAAATATGGGCGGACAGGGATTGCCACCGGCATTTTTCACAGTTTCCACCACGAAGTTCCTTATGCCCTGCACCCCATCTGCCGGTTTCATCATTTTTATGCGGCTCATATTCTCCGAACCACCACCCTTGGGCATCACTGTGATCTTTACTTTATCACCTGCCACAATATCTGTATGCAGAATAGCCGGCGTGTTATCCTGAGTATTCACAGGATTAGTAATGGGGTCTTTCACAATAGATTTACGGAGATAACCCTCTGTGTATCCTGCTGCAACACCTGCATTTACGGCATCTTTCAGTAATCCGCCCTTGAAGGCTACTTCCTGCCCGATCTCCATAAATACTACTGTGAATCCTGTGTCCTGACAAATTGGTGTGCACTCATTGCGTGCTATTTCCACGTTTTCGAGTAACTGCTGAAAGACCGCTTTGCCCACTGCAGATTCTTCCTTTGCCTGTGACCTTTGAAAGCTTTCAACTAAACTGTCATTCGCCACGGTACATGCTTCAATACATAGTTTTTTAACGATCTTTGTGATCTCTTGTACATCTACATTCCTCATAACATACCTCTTTTGTTTTTATAAATCAGTCGAGTTATTTTATTAATTCTGCCAGGGTGCTGCCCACTTCAGCCGGTGAAAGAGATACTTCCACTCCTGCAGTCTGCAAAGCATTTATCTTTTCCTGAGCAGTTCCTTTACTACCGGCAATAATCGCCCCTGCGTGTCCCATTCTTTTGCCTTTGGGAGCCGTCTGTCCTGCGATAAAAGCCACTACAGGTTTTGTAAGGTGTTCTTTGATGTATTCTGCTGCCCGTATTTCCAGTTCTCCGCCGATCTCTCCTATCATCACAATAGCATCTGTATCTTCATCAGCTTCAAATAGTTGCAGCAGGTCAATGAAGTCTGTCCCTATGATAGGATCACCGCCAATGCCTACTGCCGTAGATATTCCCATTCCTGCTTTCACGATCTGATTTGCTGCCTCATAAGTTAAAGTTCCAGACTTGGAGATCAAACCAATCCTGCCTTTCTGGAATACATAACCGGGCATAATACCTATCTTTGCTTCTCCTGCGGTGATTATTCCCGGGCAGTTAGGCCCTATCAGCCTGCTGCCTTTATGCTGCACATATTTCTTGGCATTTAGAATATCACGTACCGGTATCCCTTCAGTGATACACACAATCAGCTTAATACCGGCATCAGCAGCTTCCAGGATTGCATCTGCCGCAAATGCAGGTGGCACAAATATCAATGACACATCTGCCAGAGTGCTGTTTACTGCCTCTTCCACTGTGTTATATACCGGCTTCCCTAAATGACACATCCCGCCCTTGCCGGGCGTGACTCCTGCCACTATATTAGTGCCAAAATCTATACAATTCTGGGCATGAAAAGTGCCTTCTTTACCTGTGAAGCCCTGCACTACCACCCGTGAATCTTTATTTACTAAGATGCTCATACTCTATCTCCTTTTGCTGCCTGAACTGCCAGTTGAGCTGCTTCCCGCATATCCCGGGCAATAATGATCTGCTTGATGCTGGCTTCTTTCAGTATCTCACCAGCTTCGGCGGCATTTGTGCCATCCAGACGCACTATCACAGGCACCTGCACATGTATCAGCCGGGCAGCTTCCAGAATTCCATTAGCGATGCGGTCGCATCTCACGATGCCACCAAAAATATTCACCAGTATCGCCTTCACGTTCTTATCCCGCAAAATGAGCTCAAAACCTCTTGCTACTGTCTCGGCACTGGCATTGCCACCTACATCCAGAAAATTCGCCGGCTCGCCGCCTTCCTGCTTGATAATATCCATAGTGGACATCGCCAGTCCAGCTCCATTCACGATGCAGCCTACATTGCCATCCAGCTTCACATAGCTCAATTCATAACGCGCTGCTTCCAGTTCCGCAGCTTCCTCTTCGCTCTCGTCCCGCAAAGCTGCTATCTCAGGATGACGGTATAAGGCATTATCATCAAAATTAAGTTTGGCATCTAAAGCAATAAATTCTCCATTTTTCAGAAGTACTAAAGGATTGATCTCCACCAGACTGGCATCAGTCTTCAAATAAGCCTCAAATAATGGAGGTATAAATTTGCTGAATTCCTTCATCTGGTCTTTATCCAGCCCCAGTCCGTAGGCAAGTTTTCGTAAATGATAGCTCTGTAAACCTATTATAGGGTCAATACCAACTTTGATTATTTTCTCCGGAGTTTCGACAGCAACTGTCTCGATATCTACTCCACCCTCAGTGGATGCCATGATCACCGGCATCTCCAGTCGCCTGTCCAGCACGATGCCCAGATAGAACTCTTTGCCTATGTTATAAGCTTCCTGGATATATACCTTCTGCACCAGCTTGCCAGACTCTCCTGTCTGATGAGTTACCAGATTCATTCCCAGCATCCGCTCTGCCTGCTCTCTCACTTCCGTCAGAGTTCGGGCAAATTTCACTCCCCCACCTTTACCTCTGCCTCCGGCATGGATTTGAGCTTTCACGATCCAGCTTTCACAGCCAAGTGCTTCAGCTGCCTGCTCCGCCTCTATCACACTGTGAGCCACCTGTCCCCGTGTGACATTTACTCCGTAATTAAATAACAATTTTTTCGCTTGATATTCATGGATATTCATGCTTTTTCCTCTTTGTACTATTAATATCAATTTCAGATTATTTTTTTATTCGTCAAGAACTAATTAGTTTATAAGTAGATAATTTATCAACCTGGCTGTCCTGAATATACCTGCTTTGCCATTTATTATATATTTTTGTATGTTTTGAACCTGTCCACTTAGTTACATATATAATTATTTATATGGTTTCCATTGCCCTGACAAGGTTAATAGAATATAATGTCAAAAATTGATAATAGTGATTTACTGTTTAGATAAATTCTGCCACATACCGGGCAATCGCCAGGCAACTGGTGAGTCCGGGAGATTCTATACCCATCAGATTGATAAAGCCGGGTAAACCGCGGTGACTTTCCTCTTTGATATAAAAATCGCGAAATCCTTCTCCGGCAGCCTGCAATTTGGGTCTGATACCGGTATCATCGGGATGAAGTTTATCAGGGTCAATATTCAGGTATTGCGAGACGCTATCGATGAAATCCTGCTTATATTTTTCATCCATGCCATAATCAAGATCATCCACATAATAAGCACTGGGACCAAACCTGACTTCCCCGGCAAGATTAAGCGTGAGATGAATGCCCAGATACATGCCAGTAGGGTCTGGCATTGGATAGATCAGTTTATCGAGCTGGAATTTCTGCGTAGTTTTGAAGTATTCTGCTTTGCACCAGTGCAGCTTCAGCCCGGCAGCTTTTGTATCTATCCCGGTCAAGGCAGCGATGGTTTCGCACTCCAGTCCGGCAGCATTGATCAGCGTTTCGGTCAGGAATTGTTCACCATTATTAAAAGTGACCAGATAACCTTCGGCAGTTTTCCTGATAGCAGTCACTTCTGTATCAAAGAGCAGGAATCCGTCATTAGCTTCAAAATTTATCTTCATTGCCCGCATAAATCCATGTGTATCCATAATACCTGTGCAGGGCACCAGCATACCTTTTACGGCTTTCACTTCAGGTGCAAGCTCTTTACACTGATCTACGTCTAATATCTGCAGGTCTGTAACACCATTGCAGATACCATTTGCCTGCAGTTCCAGCAGGGCGTCAATTTCCGGTTCAGATACTGCCACTACCAGTTTACCGCACTTTCTATGTGCTACATTATTTTCTGCCAGATAGTGGTATAATAACTCCCTGCCTCTGATACAGAGCTCAGCTTTCAGGCTGTTTTGCGGGTAATAGATACCGGAGTGGATCACTTCACTATTGCGACTGCTGGTATGCCTGCCATAGCTGGCTTCTTTTTCTACTATCACCACATCATCACAACTTCTGCTCAGGTATTCACCAATCGCCAGTCCCACGCAGCCAGCACCAATTATCAGGATTTTTACTTCTTCCATTACCCTTTTCCCTTTATCACCTGCGGATTCACAATAGCTGGCGGCAAAATGCCTTTCAGGCAGGCTGCCACATTGTCTCTCACCAGTTCTGCCATTCGGATACGTGTCTCACTGGTGGCACTGCCAATATGCGGAACTATCACCACATTATCCAAAGCTTTCAGTTCAGGGTCTATTTCCGGCTCATTATAATAAACATCAAATCCGGCAGCAGCAAGTCTTTTTTCCTGCAACGCCTTGATCAGTTCAGGTTCATTCACTACTTTACCACGAGCTGTATTGATCAACACAGCAGTTGGTTTCAGCAGTTTTAATTCTCCGGCATCTATCAAATGATGCGTATTTTGATTATATGGTATATGCAAAGAAATGATGTCACTTTCCCGCAGCAGGTCTGCCAACGGTTTTCTGGCTGCCTGCAGATTATCATTCAGCCATTCATTTTCATGATTACTGGTGTAAAGCACCTTCATATCAAAGCCCGTTGAGCGTCTGGCAACTGCCTCACCTATCCTGCCGGCTCCTATGATACCCAGAGTTTTACCATATATATCCTGACCCAGCATCAGCAGTGGACTCCAGCCGGTGAATTTACCGGCTCTGGTATATCTGTCTGATTCCACAATTCGTCTGCTGGCAGCTAAAATCAATGCCCAGGCAAGGTCAGCAGTAGCTTCTGTAAGTACTCCCGGTGTATTACAAACGGGAACACCTACTTCTGTTGCTACCTGCACATCGATATTATTATATCCAACAGCATAATTGCAGATTCCTTTCAGGTTAGGACTCTTTTTAAGCATATCAGCGTCTATTTTATCTGCTAACATGGTGATGATCACATCACATCTCTGCAGAGCTGCCTCTAATTCCTCAGGATAGATATTCCGGTCATAAGGATTGCACTCAACAATATACAAATCTTCCAGTTCCAGCATGACTTTTTCCGGCAGTCTTCTGGTAATAAATACTCTTGCCTTCATCATTTATCTCCATAAAATATTTTCACGACTCATAGAAGATCCTCAGTAGCTTTAGCGAAGGAGGACGTCTCACGTCTCCCAAATTCATCCTTCCCCATGATCAGCTTCCCGGCATTGGGTAATTCGCGTTGTATTATTGAATCTATCTGCTGCGAAACTTCCCGTATCTCCCATTGAGCATGAGCATCTGAGCGTAATCGGGAAAAATGATATAATTCCCGCAGATTAGCTTTAAATAATACCGGCAAACGATGACCATTAGTTAATATATAGCTTCCCAGCCCTGGTTTATACCTTTCCAGTTCTTTATAGAGCATTCCTACTTTCTGCATCACCGGCAGTATCAGCTCTCTGCCCCCGATCTCGTCAATCAACTGAGGGATTACATAGCCATTCTCCGGCTGATAACTGCTCCGCAGGATTGTGGACATGCGATGCCTTTTTAATTGTCCAAAGCAGGAAGATGAGATCAGCAGGCTAAAAGTAAGATCAGCAAGTTCAAAAGCACGCGGCATCCGTTGCCAGGACTTCATGCCGCAAAACATCTGCTGGAATATCTCTGCTTTCTGAGTTGCAGTGAGTTTCTGCACCTGCTGCTGAATGGCAAAGATATCCCCGCCACTCTTTTCAAAGATCATGCCTGCCAATATATTATCTTCTGCCTGCGGAGTGATATCCACTAATTCTACCTGTTTAGCGGATTGAGGGCTGTCTATTATGGGCAGATGATCAAAAAAATGTTTCTCACATGCTTCGCACTTTGTATAGCGCACCAGCGAAGGAGCAATGCTGATCGCCTGCTGATACAATGCCTCTTTCAGTTCCCGGGCTTCAGCCAGTTCGTTTTTATCCAGACGCTGTAATAATCTTTCCAGAGAACGCGCATTGATAGTCATACCAAACTGTGTCTGAGTGGCAAGTGCCAGCACATAACGGGCATCTTCTTTGGCTTTGCCCCGTAATTCATTGGAACTGCCGGCAAAACCTGACTGCTTCAGATGAATAAGTGCTTTTTCATAAAGCGAAAAATATAAATTGTTCTGGCTGGTGATTACTTCCCGGAATTCGTTCTCCAGAGCGGTTCCGGCAATTTCTGGAGGCAGCAGATAATCACCTTTCAGGGTTACATACCGCTGTGATTTCTCCGTGAAAGATGCCAGCCTGCTGCGTTGGACGTCTTCTACCAGCAGCCTGGAAATACCGGTGATATCAAAATTAAATACAGCATGCTCCGCCACTGAAGCATGCCCCATCTCAAAGACAATGCTCTGATTAGATGCTTTGGCTTTTACCACATCGCCTAAGGCTGCACTTCGTAATTCACCTACGCTTTTGCTGCTGCGTGATATTCGGGCATAAGCTGCTGAGATAGTTTCAGGGGTAGCCTGGTGCTGGTTTTCCAGCTTTTGGATTTGACTATAATCAAGATTATAACCTGCAATTTCTACTTTCATTTGCTGTCCAGGCTCTCTAATATATCTAATTGCAGATCGACTATTTTTATACCGCTGGATGCTCCGATGCGGTTTGCTCCCGCTGCCACCATTGCTCTGGCATCTGCTTCCGTGCGAACGCCACCGGAAGCCTTCACGCCCATCTTTGGTCCAACTACCTTCCGCATCAGACGTATATCTGCCACGGTAGCCCCGCCGGTTGAGAAACCAGTAGAGGTTTTCACAAAATCTGCTCCCGCTTTCTTTGCCAGCAGACAGGCAACTATCTTTTCATCTTCAGTAAGCAGACAGGTTTCGATGATAACTTTTAATAGAGTATTATTCTGCTGACAGGTATCACTCACGATAGCAATATCCTGATAAACCAGATCAAAATTACCGGATTTCAATTGCCCGATATTGATCACCATATCAATTTCCTTAGCACCGTTCTCTATTGCCAGCCTGGCTTCAAATGCCTTCATAACTGAACTGTTTGCACCCAGAGGAAAGCCGATGACTGTGCAGACTACCCCATCTTTCAGATGCGCAGCTGCCAGACTCACCCAGCAGGGATTCAAGCACACGCTGGCAAAGCGATAAAGCTTCACTTCTTTACATATTTTAATAATATCATCAACTGTAGCATCAGGTTTTAATATTGTATGGTCAATGAGACCGTTTAGTTCGCAATCCTTAGCAGCTATTTGATCCGGGAAGTCACTGCGATCCACTACAGAATTAATGCTGATCACGTGTCCCCCACCTGACCTGGAAGGCTGATCACCATCTAGCTGAAATATCTCTCTGGCTATCTTCTCTATTTTTTTCATAATTATCCTCCAGAAATACATTCAGCAAATTGCAGGTATTTTGTAAAGAATAATAGATTTTTTGGGTGAAGAGTTAAGAGGGATAGAGGGATAGAGGGATAGAGGGATAGAGGGATAGAGAGTCGAAGA
This sequence comes from Candidatus Cloacimonadota bacterium, assembly GCA_021735645.1. GTDB lineage: Bacteria > Cloacimonadota > Cloacimonadia > Cloacimonadales > TCS61 > Stygibacter. The sequence goes on along the minus strand of JAIPGP010000018.1, from coordinate 13,629 downwards.
GACGAAGAGGTGAAAAGGTGAAGATTGACAGTTAATAAACAATTCATACATTTCTTTGCGTTCTCTGTGCCTCTGTGGTGAAAAAATCTTACATTACATTTTCTTCTCATCCCAGTCCCTGGTTCCCAATCACGGTTAAAGAATACATTATCCGTGCCGATCAGTGCAATCCGCGGCATCAGTGTTCTATTTCCCGAGTTCCTCTTAACTCTTAACTCTTAACTCTTAACTCTTAACCACTAACAACTAACCACTAACGCCAATATATCCCCCTTCACATTTATCTATTGACTAATTTCTCCGGCTCACAAGATTATTGTTACGTTAAAATAAAGCTAAATAAATATATATTAAATTACAGGTATTTATTATGAAAGAAAACATACTTTCACGCAGGAAACTGATTGAATATTATATGAAAAACTGCTTTAAGCAGGAATTCACCCTTATTCTGTTCCTTTCTGTACTCGTTTCACTGGTCTCCATACCGATACCCTTTCTCTATAAACGGATCATTAATCAGATAACCGCTATCAGTTTTAATGAAATACTCTATTTAGTCCTCATCTATATTCTGCTGCTCATTATAAAAACTACCCTGGCATTTATCAGCCGCAGAAAAACATCCAGTATGCAGTATGATGTAGCTTTTACGGTAGGAACGGATATTTATCGTCATATATTCGGCTTGCCGTATTCCTATTTAGTGACCAGAGACAAAGGCGATCTCATGAAACTGGTCTCCTTTGACAGCAATAATCTCTTTTATCTTATAACCTACGGTATTTTGCAGATTCTCTCTCTTTCCTTTCAGCTTGTAATCGATCTCATTATAGTGGTAAGTCTGTTTGGTGCGGGGTCATTAATTGTTCTATTTCTGGCACCGGTCTGTTTTTATTTCATTCGGAAAGGCACAAAGATTGTGGAAACCTATGGCAGAAACTACGAGGAAGCACGCAAAAACTTCTTTTCATATACCTATTCACCTCTAACTAAAATCAAGGAGATCAAGTCTCGCAGACTGGAAACCTTTTTATCAGCCAAGATGGAGGAAGCTAATAACGAACTGAAAATACACGGTAGAAAATATGGATATGCCAATACTTCGCTCTATTATTCTTATGATTTTTTTGATCAGGGCATCTATGCTCTCTTCTTTTTAATTGGCTGCTATCAGGTGAGTATTGGTTCCATGTCACTCGGTACTTTTTTTGCAGTACTATATGTCTTCAATTCCATTGTCACTGGTCTAAGTTCGCTGAGTTTCGCGGTTATAGATAACTATCTGAAAAATATCCCCTCACTCGACAGACTCGTTGAATTGTATTCCATTCCGGTAAAATATGGCGATAAGTATCCGCCTGTAAATACAGAACTGGAAGTAAAATTCGATAAAGTGGAATTCTCTTATCCCGGTAGTGATTTTTCTCTAAAGATAGGCTCGCTGGCACTTTGCACAGGTAAGAAATACTGCCTGATCGGTAAAACCGGTTCCGGGAAATCCACTCTATTTGACTTAATAACCGGAATTCAATTCCCCACTTCCGGCAATATCACCCTTAATGGCATCAATACAAATGAGGTTGCCGAAACCTGGTGGCAACAGAATGTGGTGATCCTGCTGCAGGATTCCAGCATTTTCAAGGGCTCTATAAAAGAGAATATCATCCTGGATGACATTGATAAATCGCTTGATATAAAAGCCTTTGTAAAAAGCCTGGGTCTGGCAGGATTTTTCAACCGTTTCCAGAAAGGCTTATCTACCGAAGCAAATGAAGGCTATTCTCTCTCCGGCGGTGAAAAGCAAATGATTGGTGCTATCAGATTATTACTGAAAAAAGACTGCCAAATTGCCCTGATAGATGAAGGCAAAAAAGGCTTGGATAAAGCCCTAGCCACCCAGATCGATGATCTATTTTATACCAGTTTAGATAATAAACTATCCATCACCATCACCCATGACCTCTCAGAAATCTCCCGCTTTGATGAGATAATTTACATCCATGCCGGCAAAGTCCACTGCGGCACACACATCGAGTTACTCAAGAACGAAGATTATAAAAATTACCTTAAGCGATAATATATTTTCTGATTATTACTACGGTTTACAAAAAAAATAGTTTACAAAATATTATGTTTTTATGAAATAATATCAGAAAAATAAAAGAGGAAATTCTAATGTATGATGAACCTGTAATAAAGTTGAAAGATATCCGCATGAATTATGGTACTGAGGATGTTTTGAAGGGTATAAATCTGGAGATAAAACCGGCCCAGATCATCGGCTATATAGGTCCCAATGGGGCAGGGAAAACCACAACAATAAAGATTCTTTTAGGGATGATCAATAACTACAAGGGTGAAATTGAGATTTTTGGCGAAAAGATAACTCCTGACCAGATTGATTATAAAAAGAAAATTGGCTATGTCCCTGAAGGTGGTGATATCTATGAAAACCTTACCGGCTGGGAATATTTAGAATTTATAGGTGAGATATATGAAGTTCCATCTGCAGAATTGAAACTGCGGAGTGAAACACTGGCAGACTGCTTTGGTATGACTTTAGCTTTTAATGACCGGATTTCTTCATATTCCAAAGGCATGAAACAAAAAATTCTCATTATCTCAGCTCTGTTAAATAATCCTGAAATTATTATTCTCGATGAACCGCTTACCGGTCTGGATGCCAATAGTGTGATGATCTTTAAAAATATCTTAATCAAACTGGCAAAAGAAGGCAAAACTATCTTCTATAGCTCACACCTGATGGATGTGGTAGAAAAGATCACAGACAGGATAATAATCATAGCAAATGGTGAAATCCTGGCTGACGGAACCTTCAATGAACTTAAGCAGAAAAGCAAAGAAGGCACCCTGGAAAAGATATTCAATGACCTCACCGGATTCCATGAACAGGAACAAATTGCCGACAGAGTTATTGCTGCCTTGCGAGATTGATATGAAAGACCCATTTATCCTGAAAATATTAGATTTATTCTCTTTCCTTTTCTCTAAGCAGAATATCCGCTATGATCAGGTTAGACTGATCATGAAATTAAAGCTTATCCAAGACCGCAGGAAACCAAGTTTCGCTTTTAAAGACTTTCAACCAGCCAAAGCAAAAGACAGCAATATGTTTCTCTTTTCACTACTGTTTTTTGGACTTTTTGGCTTAATGCTTTTAGCTTTCGTTGCCTCACTTTCTCTAATATCACTGCTACTCGGTTCTGTAATATTTTTCACCATCTTGATGGTTTTTGTCTCTTACGCCATTATCCTTGAGTTTAGTCTTGATTTCTTCGATACCTCAGATCAGGTGATATTATTATCAAAACCCGTAGGTTTCACAGAATTAAATATTGCCAAATCTCTCCATATTTTCCTTTATATTTCTGCAATAGCTACTGCCCTTGCCCTGCCGTCTCTGGTTTTCTGGGCAATTCGGATCAATGTTTTCGTCAGTCTTATAGCTTTTGTTTTTGTAATTCTATCTGTTTTCTTTCTTTTATTCTGTTCAGCACTTATGTATGGATTGATCTTAGGCAAACTTTCCGGCGAACGGTTGAAAGATACAATCTCCATGGTTCAGATAGTATCGATGATCATTATTATTATTGGATCGCAATTATTTGTGCACACCTCTATGGCATGGCTCATAAAACTGGATATCACCAGCATACCAGTGCTGCTTTACTTGTTCCCACCCACCTGGTTTGCCCTGCCTGTATATATGGTGGGTAATAATGCCTTTTCGCTAACTGGCTCGTTAGTTGTTCTGGTTGGTATTTTTATAACCTTTCTCGGTTACAGGTATTATATATATCATCAAGCTCCCAATTTTGAGAAAAATCTCTACAAAATGAGAATTGAAGATAAAAAGCAGATTAATAGAAAAAAGCCAATAGCCCTGAAATTTTCCCATCTTCTAAAAAATAATCTGCACCGGGCTTTTTATAAATTCTCGGTAATTATGCTTACCCGTGAACGTCGGCTGAAAATGGCTATCTATCCCCTTATGGCAATGGCATTTATCTATCAGGCTTTCTTTATTTACCGCATGGTCACCGATCCTGATATCGTTATAATTGATACTAATTATTTCTTCACGTTCTACTTAGTTATTGCTATGACACTGCCCATATCAATATATACTAATTTCAGTGAATACTGCAAAGCTTCCTGGATATATTCTTATCTACCCCTAAAAACGCCTAACAGTATTTTTCTGGGTGCCAATGCATCAGTGTTCATCTGCTATCAGTCAGTTTTATTGCTCATTATGAGCCTCTTACATCTTATACTCTGGAAGTTTACAATTATTCCTGACATGATTATCATGCTGCTGAATGCCCTGATCGTTCAGATTCTCTATCAGCATCTATCTAAAAGAGTATTACCCTTCTCTAAAGAACTAAAAACCGCACATAATTCTGCTTTCCAGCATTTCTCCTATTACCTGGCAGTTTTTGTTTTCATACCTTTGGCATTTTTGCTCCATTATCTGGTCCACACCATCTTGCCAGTCCTTACCATACCCTTAATACCAATTCAAATCGCTGCCCTGTATTTCCTCTTGAAAAATCATTACAATATGTCCTGGAACGAATTACAATAGAATTAATGCTTAATCCGGATTAAGCTACGTAAAACTACCCTTTCGAGATGATAAGCAATAAAAGTTTGATGATAGAGTGGGGCCCTTTAACAAAAAAAAGGCGAGTTATTACACTCGCCTAAATATATTACTACTAACCACTTATATACAAAAATGGCACGCCCAAGAGGATTCGGACCCCTAACCTCCTGATCCGTAGTCAGGTGCTCTATCCAGTTGAGCCATGGGCGCACACGTGAATGTAAAAATGTTAATACCCGTTTTCCTGTCAATATTATTTTCAAGATTTTTCTGATTTGGCATTAAAAGGAAGAATAATCCTGAAGACGACCCAGTTTTTGCGGTTGTAGCACTCTATTTTGCCATTGAATTTTTCTTTAATAATTTTCTTCGCTAAAGTTAATCCCAGACCGGTATTATTCTTTTTGCTTTTCGTGGAATAAAAGACATCAAAGATATGCGGGAGCACGTCTTCGGGGATAAGTTGTCCATTATCACTAACTTCAAAGACCAATTTATCTGCCTGCACTTCAGCAGCGAGTTCAATCAGGGCATTTTCCTGTGTATGAGATTGAAAAACTTCCACGGCATTAGAGAGCAGCACCATGAGGACTTGAATGAACTGGCTTTCGTTCCCTGGAATATGAAAATCGTTTTTAATATCGTTTATCAAAGTGATGCTTTCCATTTCCAGTGTTTTTTCCAGCAGCATAGTACTTAATTTCAGAGCGTGTTGCAAAGAAAAGTCAGACCTTTCATCTGAATCTCTCAAATTATAGGCGAAGTTATCAATGATATTTGACATATATTTGATCTGCTGATAAATCTGGTCATGAAATTTTTCCAGGAAGTCAGAATCCAATTCACCAAATTCATAAGCATCCTGCAGGTTCTGGATCATAAGTACCACTGCATTCAAAGGCTGCTTCCACTGATGGGCAATATTAGAAAGAATAACGTTGAACCCGCCCAGATTCTCGCTGCCACGATTAACCATTTCCTGTTCATGCCATTTATTAATAATATTTTCCAGGCGATGTTCCAGTTCCAGATTTGCTTTTTGCAGTTTGCGATTGGCAAGGTCAAGTGCCTGGCTCTTCTCTTCGATCACTATATTCTTCTTTTCCAGAAGTTCATTTTGACTGCGCAGCATCTTCGCTTCTTTTTCTTTCTGTGCGGTCTCATATTTTGTGAGCATTTCAGTAAGTTTTTCGCGGTTTTCCATATCAAGTCTATCGATCTCGGCATCATGGAACTTCTCAAAATATTTATAAGCATGGGCAATATCGCCAATCCCGTGATAATAATCCCGGTAATGCAGATACAATTGGATGATCTGATTTCTGGCATCCAGTTCTTCTGCTATAGTACTGGCATTGTCCAGAATTTCCGGAACTCCGGTAAATTTCTTTCTTGCAATCAGAAAACCGGCATAATTCATTAAAACATGCATCTCACCGAAACGGTTTCCCGCCTCCCGGAAAGATTGCAGTGCCTTCTGATGATATTCAACTGCCAGATCATCCTGGTCGGTATCTTCATAAAGCAATGCCAGATTCACCTGGATAACCGGGATATTTGCTCTATAATTCTGGTCAGTATAAACGGTTAAAGCCCTCTTATAAAATTCTACTGCCTGCTGAAAATCTCCTTCTTCTGCAGATAATATCCCCAGATTGAGTAAAGCGTCTCCACTTACTTCCGGTTTATACTCATTTGCCAGTTCCAGAGAGCGGCAATAGGAATCCCGGGCTTTGGCAAAATCCTTGTTATACCAGTATATCTGCCCAATATTATTCAAGGGGACACACATCTTGCTGAAATCTTCCCGTTCTTCCAGAATATTCAAACTTTGCAGATAGTATTCCAGCGATTTATTCAGGATACCTCGTGACCAGTAATTATTACCCAGCTCATTAGTGATCCGCACCAGGCCATTAGCATCATGCTTGTCCTTGTACTTCTTCAAAAGCATTTTAAGAATAGGCTCAGCACCCTCGAAATCACCAGTTTGATCCTTTGCCTGAGCCAGCTTAAAATCAATTTCATTGCTCAGATCAGGATCATCAGCATCCAGCTTTTGCCTGAAATCCTCTAATTGGGCTAATGCCTCTGCAGGATTTGCTCGCATAATGTCATCAATTTCTGCTAAAAATTTCTGATACTTATCTATGCTTTCTTTCATGGGTGAATTAGCTGATACATCCAGTTTTCTGTCAAGCGATAAAACTCTCCTAATTGACCATTATGCCCTGAAGTATGGTCTTCCTACTACCTTTCGGAAGGCTGTCTGGAAACTATAATAATGTTTTTGCTTGCCGATTATTTAAATAATATATTTTATAGTTTTAGCATAAAAGGGAATGAGGTGAATTATGATTAAAGATAATTATGTTCAATATTTTGAGACCAGTATCAGGGATAACTGGGAATTAAATGCCCTCAGCGATTACAAGGGGAAAACACTCACTTATGGTCAGATAGGCAGACATATACTGGCAATGCACCAGATCTATCATAAAATGGGTCTTAAGCCGGGAGATAAAATAGCCGTTGTGGGCGGAAACACTGTTAACTGGGGCATTGTCTTTTTATCGGCAATCACTTACGGAGCAGTGATAGTGCCAATTCTGCCAGATTTTCACAGCGAGGATATTCAACATATCGTCAATCATTCTGATGCAGTTCTTCTCTTTATAAGCCAATATCATTATGATCTGATCGATGAGGAAAAGATGCCGGCTTTACTGGGTTTAGTGAAGCTGGAAGATTTCTCCGTTCTTTTTGAGCAAAAGAAGCTGGTGAAGTCCTCTTTATCCCGCTTATTTTCAGAATATTTATATTCTTCAGATTTCAAACCGACTCCGGGAGAATTAATATTTCCGAAAATTTCCAATGAACTGCTGGCAGCTATCGTATATACTTCCGGCACAACCGGTTTATCGAAGGGTGTGATGCTTTCGCATAATTGTATGCTGGCAAATCTGCTCTATGCCAGAGAGAATATGCCCTTGAAACGGGGAAATAGTATCCTTTCATTTTTACCATTGGCTCATGCTTATGGTTGTGCCTTTGAATTTCTCTTTCCCTTCACTTTGGGTTGTCATGTTACTTTTCTGGGTAAAATTCCTTCACCTAAAGTGATTGTGAAGGCTTTTAATGAAGTGAAGCCGGAGCTGATACTCTCTGTTCCATTGATCATAGAAAAAATATATCGGAAACAGCTTAAACCTGTGATCAGCAAAGAGCCAATGAAAACCTTATTAAGCCTGCCCTTGATCAATTCTGTGATCGGGGCAAAGATCAATAAGAAGCTTTCAGCAGCTTTTGGTAATAATTTCCGCGAACTTGTACTGGGTGGAGCAGCGTTTTCGCCGGAAGTAGAAAACTTTATGCGCAAGATAAAATTTCCCTATACGATCGGCTATGGTATGACCGAGTGCGGACCGCTGATCAGTTATGCCAGCTGGAAAACCACGAAGCAGGCATCCGTTGGAAAAGTAGTGGACTGGCTGGAAATCAAGGTTGATTCTCCTGAGCCGGACAAAGTGATCGGTGAAGTACTGGTAAGAGGTGAAAGCCTGATGGATGGATATTACAAAAATGAGAAAGCTACCCAGGAGACTTTTACGGCAGATGGCTGGATGCATACTGGCGATCTGGGCTTAATTGATAAAGATGGTTTTATTTTCCTGACTGGCAGGAAAAAAAATATGATTTTGGGACCTTCAGGACATAACATATACCCGGAAGAACTGGAAGCAAGGTTAAATAATATGCCCTATATCCTGGAATCACTGGTTATCGAACGAGATAGCAAGCTGATAGCCCTGGTTTATCCTGATTTTGTTTCCACCGGCGCTGAGGACATCAAAGACCAGCAAATAATTAAACTGATGGACGAAAATCTCAAAAAGATCAATGAAAAACTGCCGGCATATTCCAAAATATCAGCAATAGAGCTAATACCGGAGGAATTTGTGAAAACGCCAACTAATAAAGTGAAACGCTATTTATATGCCAAATAAGGCAGGGAGGAATAATGGCATTGAAAATCGGTGATACAGCCCCTGTATTTGCCTTACACGATCAGGATAATACCAGAGTGAAGTCAACAGACTTTCTGGGTAAGTGGCTGCTGATCTACTTTTATCCTAAGGATAATACGCCCGGCTGCACAATTCAGGCAAAAGATTTCACCTGTCTGCAGGAGCAATTCGCCTCTCTGGGCGTGCAAGTTCTGGGGATAAGTAAAGACAGTGTGCAAAGCCATCAGAAATTTATCTGTAAACAGGAATTGAGCCTGCATTTATTAAGCGATCCTGAACTGGAAGTAATCAAAGCTTATGATACCTGGCGGGAGAAAAAGCTGTATGGCAAATCATTTCTGGGTGTTATCCGCAGTACATTCCTGATTGACCCGGCTGGAAAGATCAGCCAGGTGTGGTATAATGTGAAAGCAAAGGGACATGCGGAGCGGATACTAAAAGAGGTGCAGATGTTGCTGGGTGAATAGCTCAATCCGGCTTCTAATTGACAATTTATCTTAAGAAAAAATATTAACCGCTTAGCTGGTAAAGAAGAATCTTTGCCTTAAGAAGGATATTTATGAAGAACTTAAAAAAGATATATTTGATCATGCTGCACCGCTGGGGCTATGTGCTGGGTGGATTGTTTTTTACCTTAGGTTTTGCCCTGTTCAGCGGAGTGAGCATCTTGATGGTGATCCCGCTGCTGGACAATGTATTTGTGACAGATAAACCGGCTGTGCTCTATCATAGTTTTCCTCAATTCTGGCTGGCAGTACAGCAGATGCTAAGTAATTCTATCTCTGAGCTGGGAGGAATAAAAACACTACTGACAGATAGAAGCTATCAGCCTGTATTAGATAACCTGGCCTTGATCATGAAACAATCTGATCCGGTGATGCTGCTTTGGACAATTGCAGTATTATTTGCGATTCTCACAATTTTTAAGAATATATTCTTTCTGGGGCAGAAATACCTCTTTGCTTATTTACAGGGCTATACGATTCGCGAAGTAAGAAACATGATGTATCATAAATATCTCTACCAGAGTCTGGCATTTTTTAATAAAAACAAAATCGGTGATTCGCTGGTGCGTATGGTCAATGATGTGCAAATAGTTAATGTGATGTTTATAGAATCAGTGTTTCTCTCTTTTCAGGATGTGATCCTCATATTTGTTTATATGATCACGGCAATCACGATCAATAGCAGATTGTTCCTGATATCACTGCTGATATTGCCGGTATTTTCCTGGCTGGTTTCGTTGATCGGTTCTAAAATGAAAAAATATGCCAGACGCATTCAAAACCAGATGTCTCATCTTTTCAGTTATGTCGAAGAAGTGCTTTCCAGTATAAAAATAGTGAAGGCTTTCTCGCATGAAAAGCTGGAATATGACCGTTTTAGAGAAATCAATCATAAGCAGTTTACCTACTGGCTCAAATCCAAGGTCTATCATTTCCTCACTACTCCACTTTCAGAACTGAATAGCGTGCTCATCGGCTGTATTATTCTAGTAGTTGGTGGAAAGATAGTTCTCACACCCGGCAGCACCTTTACCTTTGGCAGTTTCATGGCATTTCTTTTTGCCATATTCTCTATGCTTCACCCTTTAAAAAACCTCACTAAAACCTATACAAATATTCGCAAAGCTTTGATTTCGCTGGAAAGAATTTCTGAAATACTCGATCAGGACAGCCAAATAGTCGAAGATGAAAATGCTATTGAGAAAAACAGCTTTGATGATAAGATAGAATTTCATGATGTTTCCTTTTCTTATGACGGAAATACTGACGTGCTGCATGATATCAATCTGGTGATCAATAAAGGAGAACGCCTCGCTCTGGTGGGCAGCAGCGGCTCAGGAAAAACTACTATTACTAATCTGCTGACCAGGATGTATGATACCACTAAAGGAATGATTTCCATTGATGGCATTTCTATCCGGAAAATCAAGATCAAAGACCTGCGACTGCTTTTTGGGACTGTTACCCAGGATTCCATTCTCTTTTCAGATACGGTCTGCAATAATATCTCCTATGGCTCCCTGAATGAAATAGACCGTCCCACTCTTATGGAATCTGCCAGAATAGCTAATGCCGATGAATTTATCGTCGAGCTTGATAATGGCTATGATACGCTTTTAGATACTAAAGCCGCTAACCTTTCCGGGGGACAGAAACAAAGATTGTGCATTGCCAGAAGCATTGTGGGAGACCCGCCAATTCTCATCTTTGATGAAGCAACCAGTGCCCTGGATACCGAAGCTGAACAAAAAGTGCAGAAAGCCATTGAACAGGCAACTAAAGATAGAACTGTGGTGATGATTGCTCACCGGCTCTCTACTATTCTTAATTCAGATAAAATTATTGTGATGGATAAAGGCTGTATTGTGGGAATGGGAACTCATCAGGAACTACTGCAAACTAATGTCCGCTATCAGACTTTATATAATCTGCAATACCAGGATAATACTCAGAGATGATTCAAGTTTGGAATACTTGAGATGTATTCATCGAAATTATTTAGTTACTACCAGCAAATTCCATAATCCCTGACCAGGTCTGGATACGATGTCCTCATCAGGGAACTTGAGTTAAAATATTTTCTCACTCCCATTAACGTCAGATTTTTATCGTGTGGAATTCAGTTGGATGATAGTATTTATGAGAAATCCTTGACTTGAGTCTAATATTGATAAATTCAGGAGAAAATATTCGGAGGACTTATGAATAGACGTGTATTTGTTGTATTAATGTTTCTGCTTTTTATATCTATATTATCTGCCGCTGAATATTACTTAAAATTAAGTAATGTAAGCTCAGAACAGATTGCAATACTCACCCGTCTGATTTCTATTGATAAAATTGAGGTTGATACCGTTTTTGCCTATGCCAATCAGCAGCAGTTGAATCGGCTGAAGACTCTTCCCTATACATTTGAGATCATACCTGGTCCCCTTGCCGGTTTTGAACCTGATATGGCAGAAACAAGAGAACAGATGAGGGATTGGGATTATTATCCAACTTATGATACTTATCTAGAGCTCATGTATCAGTTTGCCGAAGAATATCCTGATATCTGTGAAGTATTTTCGATTGGTTATTCCATTGAAGGTCGCGAGTTATTAGTTGCTCACATTGGTGATGATATTAATATCGAGTCAGATGAACCTGAATTTTATTACACTGGTCAAATACACGGAGATGAGCTGGTTACAAGTATAGTACTTATGCATCTGATTGATGATCTGCTGGCATTATATGGATCAGTTCCCAGAATTGACAATATTGTTAATGAAATTGATCTTTATATCAATCCCCTGGCTAATCCGGACGGTCTTTACGCTGGTGGAAACAATACTGTTGCTGGAGCTACTCGCGGAAATGCCAATGGAATAGATATGAACCGCAATTATCCTGACCCGGAAGATGGACAGCATCCTGATGGTAATGAGACTCAGCCGGAAATTATTGCTCTGATAGAATTTATGGCAGAACATAATTTTGTCCTAAGTGCTGATCTGCATTCTGGTATTGAGTTAATTCTTTATCCCTGGTTTACCTGGGATACCCTTCATGCAGATGATAACTGGTTCCAAAATACCTGCCAGACTTATGTGGAAGCAGTTCATGAACTATCACCTCCAGACTATTTTAATTCCTGTAATGGAGGGATATTGAATGGATTCCTATATTGCCCGATATCAGGTTCTAGCGTCGATTACACGAACTGGTATGAGAATATGAGATGTTTTGGTTTAGAATTAAGTGAAATGAAACCTCTTCCGGCTGATTTACTGGAAGATCATTATCTATGGAACTATAATGCAATGCTTCTTTTGATAGAGGAATCTCTTTACGGACTTCGTGGTATTGTAACTAATGAATTTGGTGTACCATTAGAAGCTAAAATAACAATTGAAGATCATGACTTTGATCACAGTGAAGTATATACTGATCCTGAAATTGGGGATTATCATCGTCCCATTAGTGAAGGAACTTACGATTTCACATTTTCTGCCTGGGGCTATGCCAGCCAGACATTTACAATAAATGTTCCTGCTCAGAATGTCGTTTTTCAAGATGTTGATTTACAGTCAGTTGCTTTAGCAGATATTGAGGGTGTTGTTATAGATACTAGAACTGGAATTCCACTGTTTGGTGTTAATGTACGCTTCGTTGATTCTCCTTTCGCTGATCAAATGACAAATAATTCCGGTGAATTTAGTTTTTCTGATGTTCCGGTTGGTGAACATGAGTTATTCGTATATGGAAACGGCTTCATTTCGCAGATAACTGATATCACTCTAGCAGCAGGAACTAATTTCGTTGTTGTAAATTTACAAGGAACCAATGCGATTAGTTTTGAAAGCGGAGATTTCGCCTCAGAGTTTGATTTCAGTTTTGAAGGCGATGGTGAATGGTCTATCACATCAGATGTTGCTTATGAAGGTGTATATTCAGCAAGAAGTCAACCCTCATTAATATATGGTGAATCAGCATTACTTCTCACAATACAAAATGAATCTCAAAGTAGCGTAAGTTTTCGAAAGAAAGTTTCCTCTCATGCAAACTGGTCTTACTTAATGTTCTATATTAATGATAATTTAGAGGATGAATGGAGTGGAAATATAGACTGGAGTGAAGAAGTTTATACTCTATATGCAGGAACTAATACTTTAAAATGGGAATTCGACAATAACACCCCATTTACTTCCTCGGCAAAGTGCAGTTGGATAGATTTTATTGAAATAGAAGGACTACCTGAGTATGAGCTTGTTTTTGGTGATATTGATAATAATAACTGTGTAGAAGCTTATGATTCTGCTTTAGTCCAAAGATATGTAGTGTCACGTCAAGCTTGACATGACGTAAGGCGAAATTATAATTGTCTCATAAAAAAGTGAGGTGATTATGATAAAGTATAAAGTTACATTAACAGAAGAAGAAAGAGAAGAGCTTAATACTATAGTTAATAAGGGAA